>JAQSXO010000295.1 GCA_029256625.1 Cellulosimicrobium sp.
TCGTGTCGCTCGCGCTGGGCTGGCACCTCGTCGCGTCGATCGGCGGCGGCGACATGCCCGTCGTCGTCTCGATGCTCAACTCGTACTCCGGCTGGGCCGCCGCCGCGGCGGGCTTCATGCTCGGCAACGACCTGCTCATCGTCACCGGCGCGCTCGTCGGGTCCTCCGGTGCGATCCTCAGCTACATCATGTGCAAGGCCATGAACCGGTCGTTCGTGTCCGTCATCCTCGGCGGGTTCGGCGCCGAGGAGGGCGCGGCGCCCGCCGGGGGTGGCGACGGCGCGCAGGGCGAGCACCGCGAGGTGAGCGCGGACGACGTCGCGGCGCTCCTGCGCGACGCCCGGAGCGTCGTCATCACGCCCGGCTACGGCATGGCGGTCGCCAAGGCGCAGTACCCCGTCGCGGAGCTCGTCGAGCTCCTGCGCGACGGCGGCGCCGAGGTCCGCTTCGGGGTGCACCCGGTCGCGGGCCGCCTGCCCGGGCACATGAACGTGCTGCTCGCCGAGGCGCGCGTCCCGTACGACATCGTGCTGGAGATGGACGAGATCAACGACGACCTGGCGAGCACGGACGTCGTGCTCGTCATCGGCGCGAACGACACCGTCAACCCCGCCGCGCTCGACGACCCCGGATCCCCCATCGCGGGCATGCCCGTGCTGCACGTGTGGGAGGCCGAGCAGGTCGTGGTCTTCAAGCGGTCCATGGCGGCCGGTTATGCCGGGGTGCAGAACCCGCTGTTCTTCCGCGAGAACACGGGCATGCTCTTCGGGGACGCGAAGCAGCGGGTCGAGGACATCGTCGCGGCGCTGCGCGTCGGCTGACCGCCGACCTCCTCGACCCGCGGCCCGCGCCGCAGCCGGCCGCCTACAGCGCGCGCTCGAGCGCGCCGGTCAGCGCGACGGGCGTGATCTCGAGGCGGTCGAACCGCCAGCCGTCGTCGGTGCGCCGCGCGCCGTAGCGGTGGACCGCGGCGGCGATCGACTCGGTGTGGTCGTCGACGACGAAGACGGCCAGGTCGTGGGCACGGACCGTCGCGACGTCGCCGTCGACCTCGACGACGAGGTTCGCCTTGTGGTGCAGGGTGCGCGCGTAGCGGTCGTGCCCGGCACGGACGAGCGCGACGAGCTCGGCGACGCCGTGCGCCTCCCCGCGCAGCGACGTCACGGTGACGTCTTCGGTGAAGAGCTGGTCCGTCTCGTCGTAGCGTGCCTCGTCGATCCACAGGCTGTGGCGGGCGACGAGGTCGGCGAGCTCCGCGCGGTCGGCGAGCTCCCGGACGAGCGTCTCGGTCGTGGTCATGAGTCCTCCTTCATATCGTGAGAGCGACTAACGTTCGCTTCGCTCATGAACGTAGATCGTTAGTTGAACTAACGCAAGGGGTAGGATCGGACCGTGGAGACCGACGACGACCTGCGCTTCGACCGCGGCGACGAGACCCCGGAGCGGCTCAGGGGACAGCTCTCGCGCCTCGTCGGGATGACCGCCGCCCAGACCCGGCGGGTCGCCGGCGACGCTCTCGGGGCCGTCGGCGCGCACAAGGACCACTTCGTGGTGCTGGCCGCGCTCGCGGAGCTCGGGCCGGCGAGCCAGTCGACCCTGTCGGACCGCACGCGCGTCTACCGGAGCGACCTCGTCGCGGTCCTCAACGCGCTCACCGACGGAGGGTGGGTCCGCCGCTCACCCGACCCCGCGGACAAGCGCCGCAACGTCGTCTCGATCACGCGCGCGGGCGAGGCCCGCCTCGACGAGCTGGACGCGATCCTCGCGGAGGTCAACGCACGAGTCATGGCGCCGCTGTCCCCCGACGAGCGTGCGCAGCTCTTCGACCTCCTCGAGCGCGTCAACGCGCACCTCGCGGCGGGCCCCGACCGCCCCTGAGGCGTCGGTGCTCAGCCGAGCACGCGCTCGCGCGCGTGGCTGAACGTCAAGGACGGCAGCGTCGCGAGCGTCCCGTGGGCCGCGACGTAGTCCTTGAGGTCGCCCCGGAAGACGACGCGGCCCGGGAGGTCGAGCAGCGTCTGCGGGCGCACCTGCCACCGCTCGACGCCGAGGTCGCACACCCCGGCGCCGTGCAGCACGTGGTAGACGAACTCGGAGCAGAAGAACCGGTCCTCCGCCTCGTGGCCGCGGCCGAACCGTGCCCCGACGAGTCCCCGCACGTTGTAGGAGAACGCGTGCGAGTCCAGCAGGAACTCGGTGATCCGCACGCGGATCGCCTCGTGCTGCTCGGGCGTCACGGGGACCTCGAGCACGACCCCGGGCACGACGTCCATGCCGCGGTACAGGCCGTCGTCGAACCGCTCGCGCCGGAAGCACCCGACGAACGGGTTGCCGGCCCGGCGGCGCCCGAAGCTGAACATGAGATCGAGCCCCGGGTCGAGCGCCAGGGCGGAGTGCGTGAACTCGTCGCGCGTCGCCAGCGCGATGGTCCGGGACAGGACCGTACGACTGCGGGACAGGACGACGTAGACGTTCACGCGAGTGACCATACGATGCTCAGGCCCGCAAGCGGAACGGGCCTGACGCGTCTTTTGTCCGGTCAGCCCGCCGCGAGCGCCCCGAGGACCTGCTCCGCGAGCCGCGGGGGGAACTGAGCGGCGGCGTCCCGCACGTCGAAGCCGAGGTCCTCGGCGAGCGAGAACGCGCGCGCGGCGCGGGCCGGGTCCGGGAGCGACCCGTCGCCCGTGAGCATCATGACGCCCGCGGTGAAGGCCGCGCGCCCGTTGCCCTTCTCCCCCGCCGCGAGATAGAGCTCCAGGGCTCGCGCGGAGTCGCGCGGGCGGCCCCGGCCCGTCGCGTGCTCCGCGGCGAGGTTGTAGAGCGCGCGCGGGTGGCCGGCGTCGGCCGCCTGCTCGAGCAGCGCGCGCGAGCGCGCCTCGTCCGTCGGCGCGCCCTGCCCCGTCGCGGTGAGGACGGAGAGCTCGAAGAGCGCGTCGGCGTTCCCGCGCCGCGCCGCCTCCTCGTGGTCTGCCATCGCGGCCGCCGCGTCCTGCGCGTACCCGTAGCCCTTGAAGCGCATCCACCCCCGCAGCACGTGGGCCGAGCCGTCCGGGTCGTCCGCGGCGAGGCGGTCGACGCGCTCGGCGACGTCCGTGGCCGGGTGGATCTCGCGGAAGTACCGCTCGCGCGTCCACGCGAACGCGGCCTCGCGCGCGACCTCGGCCTGCCCCGAGGCGGTCGCCCGCTCGTCGGCCTTCCGGTAGGTCGCGACCATGACCTGGACGGCGTCGTGCGGGAGGAGCCCGACGAGGTGCTCGTTGCGCACGAACGCGTCGCGCACGCCGTGCCCGGCCGCGAGGAGGCGCGCCGCGTCCGACGCGGGGTCCTCCAGCGCTGTGCGCGCGCCCTCGTACGCGGGGCCCCGGCGAGGACGGTCGACCCGCTCGCCGCGCTTCTGGCGGGCGCGCGCCACCGCCCGGGCGACGGCCTCCCGTTCCTCCTGCGTGAACCTGCGCGGCCTCGACGCCTCGTCCGCCTCGTCGGGTGTGCCGGCCGACGCCGTCGCGGCGGGCTGCTCCGTCTGCTCGCGCTCGCGCGCCTCGGCGTCCCAGACGAGCTCGCCCGCCGCGTCCCAGATCTTCGTCGTCCGGCCGCCCGACCACACCGCGTGGAACCCGACGGGGAGGGACAGGTAGCGGACCAGGTGCGGCGCCGCGCGGTACACCTCGTGCGCGGGCACGTCGCGGGCGCCGCCGAAGGGCGGCTCGGCCGTCCGCTTGATCACCCAGCCAGAGGCGCCGTCCTTCGGCTCGTGCCGCTCGACGTGCGTCTCCGGGGAGTCGTACGCGCCCTCCTGGACGAGCACCGTGTCGATGAAGCGCGTGTTCCGCGAGCGGACCTTGGCGAACGACACCATGTCCTGCTGCTGCCGGTAGGTGTCGAACATCGGGTCGACGTCCCAGGTGAGCGTCGAGATGCCGTCCTTCGTGAGGTCCGTGACGGCGACGCGCAGGTCGTCGCCCGACTCCGAGAGCACGACCCACCAGAACCCGTGCCAGACCTGGTACCCCTTCGCGACCTTCTCGGCGGGGAGGGTCGCGACCCAGTCGAGGAACGACTGCGCGGTCGGGGCGAGGAACGGCGTGGTCTCCGTCCACACCCGCCGGCCCGTGACCGACCGGACGTCGAGCACTGTCCGCGCGGGCGCCGTCGTCGGCGTCCCGTCCGCCCACCAACGCACCGCGTCCGCGGCGGGCGGCGGCCACGCGGTGCGCCCGTTGGCGATCGGGTCGAGCGCGAGCACGTCCTCGCCGTCGAAGTAGGCGACGTACCAGTGGCCCGGGCCGTGCGCGCGGTCGACGCCGACGACGACGAACGCACCCTTGCCACGGGCGCGCAGCCGCTCGGCGATCTCGTCCGGCGTCGTCTGCTCGAAGCCGCCGCCGACGAGCTCGGCGAGCTCCGCCTCGCTCGGGCCCGTGGGGGTCGCGGGACGCGCCTGGCCGCCGCGCAGGATCCCGACCATCGAGGCCACCGCGGACGCGGCGTGGTTCACCGGGAGGGTCGCGGCGTTCGCGTCGTTGCGGTGACCGGCGGCGAACGCCTGGACCAGCTGGGCCTGCGTGAAGCACGACTCGCGCACGTACGCCGACCCGTCGAACCCGACGACCGCCTGCGCTCCACCGCGGCCCGGGGTCCACACGTGGAACCCGCCCGGGACGACCTTGTTGTGGCGCGCGACCGTCGCGACGTCGACGCCGAGCAGGGTCGCGGCCCGGTCGGCGAGGTGCGGGAAGCCCTCGGTCCAGTGCTGGTGCTGCGGGTCCTGGGCGTTCGCGTCGGTCACGGGGAGAGGCACCGCCTCCGCGTGGCGCAGCACGGGACCGTCGACCATCCGGCCGTCGTGCGTGAAGACCGCGTCGGGGCCCGCGGGGTTCGCGGCAGCCGCGTCGAGCAGGGCGCGCGCCGCCGTCACCTGCTCCGGCGTCGGGGCGTACGCGGCGCGGATCACGGGGACGTGGCTCGGGTGGATGCACGCGGTCGCGGCGAACCCGGACGCCGCGGCGTCCTCGGCCTCGACCCGCAGCCCGTCGAGGTCGCCGACGTCCACGTGCACCGCGTCGACCGCCGCCTTGCCCGCCGCCCCGGCGGCGAGCAGCACCGCGGACCGCGCGTGGC
>JAQSXO010000296.1 GCA_029256625.1 Cellulosimicrobium sp.
AGGACTTTCCATGGGACGGCTTTTCGGCACCGACGGGGTGCGCGGGCTGGCGAACGGCAACGTGACGGGCGAGCTCGCGCTCGACCTCGGCGTCGCGGCAGCGCGCGTGCTCGCGAGCGGGCAGGAGGAGGGCCACCGACCGCGCGCGGTGGTCGGGCGGGACACGCGGGTCTCGGGCGAGTTCCTGGGCGCGGCGCTCAGCGCCGGGCTCGCGAGCGCGGGCGTCGACGTGAAGGACGTCGGTGTCCTGCCGACGCCGGCCGTCGCGTACCTGACGAGCACCATGGACGTCGACTTCGGCGTCGTGATCTCGGCGTCCCACAACCCGATGCAGGACAACGGGATCAAGTTCCTCGCGCGCGGCGGGGTCAAGCTCGACGACGCCGTCGAGGACCGGATCGAGAGCCTGATCGGCCAGGAGTGGGAGCGGCCGACGCACGGCGCGGTCGGCCGGATCTCCCCGGACTCCGGGCGCGCGGGCGGCGCGTACGTCGAGCACCTCATGGCGAGCATCGGGGCCGACGAGGACCACAAGCCCCTCGCGGGCCTGCGCATCGCGGTCGACTGCGCGAACGGCGCGGCGAGCGACGTCGGTCCCGCGGCCCTGCGCGCGGCCGGCGCCGACGTCGTGGTCATCAACGCGAGCCCCGACGGCCGCAACATCAACGCCGCGTGCGGCTCGAACCACCCGGAGCAGCTCCAGGCCGTCGTGGTCGCGTCCGAGGCGGACTTCGGCGTCGCGTTCGACGGCGACGCCGACCGGTGCGTCGCGGTCGACCACGGCGGGACCGTCGTCGACGGGGACCAGATCATGGGCGTCCTCGCGCTCGCGCTGAAGGAGGAGGGCGCGCTCCCGCACGACACGCTCGTCGTGACGGTCATGAGCAACCTCGGCCTCCTGCTCGCGATGCGCGACGCCGGCATCACCACCGTCCAGACCGCCGTCGGCGACCGCTACGTCCTCGAGGCGATGCGGGCCAACGGCTACGGGCTCGGGGGCGAGCAGTCGGGGCACATCGTGCTGTCGCGGTACGCGACCACGGGCGACGGCGTGCTCACGGCCCTCCAGCTCGCGGCGCGCGTCCGGGCGACGGGCCAGAAGCTCGCCGACCTGGCGGGCGTCGTGCAGCGCCTCCCGCAGACGCTCCTCAACGTCTCCGGCGTGGACAAGGTGCGCGCGTCGAGCGACGAGGCGCTGCTCGCCGCCGTCGCCGAGGCGGAGCGGACCCTCGGCGAGACGGGTCGCGTGCTGCTCCGCCCGTCGGGCACCGAGCCGCTCGTGCGTGTCATGGTCGAGGCCGCGACGCAGCAGCAGGCGGACGCGGTCGCCGGGCGGCTCGCGGACGTCGTGCGGGACCGGCTGGCGCTGTGAGCGCGACGGCGCGGACGACGGGACGAGAGGGGGCAGGCGTGCGGCAGGGGGTCGACGAGGCGCTGCGCGAGCACGTGCTCGCGCTCCTCGAGACGTACGACGACGGCGTGCTGCCGATCGTGCAGGCCGGCCACCCCGTGCTGCGCACGCCGGCCGTGCCCTACGCCGGCCAGCTCGGCGACGTGCTGCCGCGCTTCCTCGAGGCGATGCGCGCGACGATGCACGCGGCGCCCGGGGTGGGGCTCGCGGCGCCGCAGGTCGGGATCGGCCTGGCGGTCGCCGTCGTCGAGGACCCGGGCGCCCCCGACGCCGAGGACGAGCGCGAGCGCCCGCCGCTCGCGTTCCGGGTGCTCGTCAACCCCCGGTACGAGGCCGTCGGCGAGGACACGCGGACGTTCTTCGAGGGCTGCCTCTCCGTGCACGGCTGGCAGGCCGAGCGGACGCGTGCCCGCTCGGTGCGGCTCACCGGGCAGGACGAGACGGGCGAGGCGTTCGACGACGTGCTGACCGGCTGGCCGGCCCGCATCGTCCAGCACGAGACCGACCACCTGCGCGGCGAGCTCTACGTCGACGCGGCGGACCTGCGCACGCTCTCGTCCACGCTCGGGGTCGCGCGGCTCCCGGGCGGTCCGCGCTAGCCGCGGCACCACGGGGGTGGACCCGCTCGCCCGACTTCTCGCCGCGCCGCCCGACCTCCCGGTGGGGCACCACCTCGCCGCGGTGGTCACCGCCGTGCGCGCGGAGGGAGCCGTCGTCGTGCAGGCACCCCCCGGCACCGGCAAGACGACGCTCGTGCCGCCGGCCCTCGCCGTGGCCCTGGAGGTCGCCCAGGACAGCCGCGTCGTCGTGACCCAGCCGCGGCGGCTCGCGGCGCGGGCGGCGGCGCGGCGGCTCGCGACGCTGCTCGGCGAGGACCTCGGCGGCACCGTCGGCTACACCGTGCGGGGCGAGTCGCGGACCTCCCGACGCACCCGCGTCGAGGTCGTCACGACGGGCACGCTCGTGCGCCGGCTCCAGCGCGACCCCGAGCTGCCGGGCGTGGCGGGCGTCGTGCTCGACGAGGTGCACGAGCGGCACCTGGAGGACGACCTCGCGCTCGCGCTCCTGGCGGACGTGCGCGAGAACCTGCGCGACGACCTCGCGCTCGTCGCGATGTCCGCGACCGTCGAGGCCGGGCGGACGGCGGCGGCGCTCGGCGCGGGCGAGCGGGCGGTGCCGGTCGTCGCGGTCGAGGGCGGGCTCCACCCGGTCGACGTCGTCTGGTGCGCTGCGGGCGGCCCGCGCACCGACGCCCGCGGGACGTCGCCCGCGCTGCTCGACCACGTGGTCGCGACGACGCTCCGGGCGCTGCGCGAGCGCACGGGTGACGTGCTCGTGTTCGTCCCCGGCGCGCGCGAGGTGGACACCGTGTCGGGCCTGCTCGCGCGCGGGCTGTCGGACGTCGACGTGCGTCCGCTGCACGGTCGTCTGGCGGCGCGCGAGCAGGACCGGGCGCTCGAGCCCGGGCCGCGGCGCCGGGTCGTGGTCTCCACGGCGGTCGCGGAGTCGTCGCTCACCGTGCCGGGCGTGCGGGTGGTCGTGGACGCCGGGCTCGCGCGGGAGCCGCGCACGGACGTGCGCCGAGGGCTGCCCGGCCTCGTGACGGTGGCGGTGAGCCGGGCGGGCGCCGAGCAACGTGCGGGTCGGGCCGGTCGCGAAGGGCCGGGGGCGGTGTACCGGTGCTGGTCGGAGGGCGACCACGCGCGGCTCGCACGACACCCGGAGCCCGAGATCCGCACGGCGGACCTCACCGGGTTCGCGCTCGAGCTCGCGTGCTGGGGGAGTCCCGACGGCGCGGGGCTCGCGCTGCTGGACCCGCCGCCCCCGGCCGCCTGGGCCGCCGCGCGGGACGTGCTGCACGGGCTGGGGGCCGTCGGACCGGACGGGGTGACGCCGCTCGGGCGTCGCATCGCCGCCGTCCCGGCCGACCCGCGCCGCGCGCGGGCGCTGCTCGACGCCGTCCCCGAGGTCGGCGCACGGCTCGCCGCCGAGGTCGTGGCGCTGCTCTCGGAGGACGTGCGCGTGCCGGGCGCCGACCTGCCGGCGGCGCTGCGCGCGCTGCGCCGCGGAGGTCCCGGCTCCGGGGCGTGGGCCGCGCAGCGCGACCGGCTCGAGCAGGTCGCGCGGACCGCCGCGGCGGGCGACGGCCCTCGCGTCGGAGCGGGGCCGGACGCGCGGCGCAGACCGACCGACGACGCCGCCGTCGGGCACGTCGTCGCGCTCGCGCACCCGGACCGGCTGGCCCGCCTCCGGCCGGGCGGCGAGACGTACCTCCTGGTCTCGGGGGCCGGCGCACGGCTGCCCCCGGGGTCGCCGCTGCAGGGTGCGCCCTGGCTCGCGGTCGCGGACGTGGACCGCGCGGCGGGCCGGGCGGACGCCGTCGTGCGGTCAGCCGCGCCGGTCGACGAGGCGACCGCGCGGGCAGCGGCTGCGCCCGAGCTGCGGTCGACCGGCGTCGCCGAGTGGTCGGGCGGGCGCGTGCGCGCCGCCCGGGTGACCTCGCTCGGCGCGATCGAGCTTGCGCGCGAGCCGTGGCCCGACCCGCCCGCGGACCTCCTGGTGGCGACCGTGCGCGACGGGCTGCGCCGGGACGGTCTCGCGAGCCTCCCGTGGTCCGACGGCGCGCTCCGGCTGCGCGACCGCCTGCGGTTCCTGCACCGCGTCCTGGGGGACCCGTGGCCCGACGTCGGCGACGACGCGCTCCTGGACGGCCTGGACGCCTGGCTGGGCCCCGACGTCCCCGCCGTCGCGCGGGGACGGCGTGCGGACCTCGCGGGCGCGCTGCGCCGCCTGCTGCCGTGGCCGGAGGCGGCCCGCCTCGACGCGCTCGCGCCCGAGCGGCTCGAGGTGCCGAGCGGGTCGCGCGTCACGGTGGACTACGAGCAGGACCAGCCCGTGCTCGCGGTCCGGCTCCAGGAGACGTTCGGCTGGGCGAGCACGCCCCGCGTCGCGGACGGTCGCGTGCCCGTGCTGCTGCACCTGCTGTCGCCCGCGGGTCGTCCCGCCGCGGTCACGGCGGACCTGGCCTCGTTCTGGGCGCAGGGCTACCCGCAGGTGCGCGCCGAGCTGCGGGGCCGGTACCCCAAGCACGCGTGGCCCCAGGACCCGGGCACCGCCCAGCCGCTGCGCGGCACGCCGCGCCCGCGCCGCCGCGACGGCTGAGCCGGCAGGTCTGGTCCTCACGACGTACCCGCGTGTCGCGGGAAGTCGTTCGTCGGGATGACGCGCCGCGGCCGCCCGCACGGAAGACTCGTCACCGGGCGCGGCGCTGCCGGGCGGGAATCCTCAGGGGTGAACCGGGGGTTTCCCTGATGGTCGACGTCGTCGCGCTCCGTAGGCTTGTCGTGGCGC
>JAQSXO010000297.1 GCA_029256625.1 Cellulosimicrobium sp.
CCTCGTGACCGCGGGCGCCAACTACGACGAGGTGGCCCAGCGCTTCCAGGCCGCGTCGCAGACCGACGAGCTGCCGGACGTCGTCATCGCGTCCGACGTGTGGTGGTTCCGCTACCACCTCAACGACCAGATCCTGCCGCTCGACGACGTGCTCGAGTTCGTCGAGGCCGACGCGGACGACTTCCAGCCCGCGCTCTACGCGGACTACGAGTACGACGACCAGCACTGGGCCGTGCCCTACGCGCGCTCGACGCCGCTGTTCTACTACAACAAGGACCTGTGGACGGCGGCCGGCCTGCCCGACCGCGGCCCCGAGACGTGGGCCGAGCTCGAGGAGTGGGACGCGTCGCTCACGCCGCTCGTCCCGGCCGGCGGCTCGACGTTCGGCCTGTCCACCGGGCCGTCGTGGGGCGCGTGGTGGTTCGAGAACATGATCTGGGGTCAGGGCGGCGCGTACTCCGACGGGTTCGACCTCACGCTCGACTCGGAGGAGTCGATCGCGGGCGGCCAGTTCCTGCACGAGCTGTTCCACGAGAAGGGCGTCGCGACGCTCTCCGCGGACGACGCGATGGTCGACTTCTCGTCCGGCCTCATCGCCTCGACCATCGGCTCGACGGGCTCGCTCAAGGGCGCGCTCGACGCGGCGTCGTTCGAGGTCGGCACGGCCTACCTGCCCGACGGCCCGGCCGGCGGCGGCACCCCCACCGGCGGGACCGGCCTCGCGATCCCGTCGTCGAAGTCGCCCGAGCAGCAGCTCGCCGCGGCGATGTTCCTCGCGTTCCTCACGAACACCGAGAACACCGCGTACTTCTCGCAGAACACCGGGTACATGCCGGTGCGCACGTCGGCCGTCGAGTCCGACACGATGAAGGCCATCTACGAGACGACGCCGCAGTTCCGCACCGCCGTCGACCAGCTCGCCGACAAGGCGCGCATCCAGGACGACGTCCGCGTGTTCGTCCCCGGCGCCGACGCGCTGCTCAACGAGGCGATCGAGCAGATCGTCATCGAGGGCGTCGACCCGGCGACCGCGTTCGAGTCCGTCACGCCGCGCATCGAGACCGCGTACACCGAGAACGTGGAGCCGTACCTGTGACGGCCACGGCGCTCGCGCCCACGGGCGCCGGGTCGGAGCGGTCCGCGCGCCCGCGCGTCGTCGCGCACCGTGGCAACAGCTCGGTCGCGCCGCAGAACACGCTCGCCGCGTTCGAGGCGGCGTGGCGGGCCGGCGCGCACAGCATCGAGATCGACGTGCAGCTCACGGCCGACGGCGAGCCCGTCGTCATCCACGACGACACCGTCGACGCGACGACGTCCGGCAGCGGCACCGTCGCGCGGCTCGACCGCGCGGCGATCCGGGCGCTCGACGCGGGGTCGTGGTTCTCCCCGGCGTTCGGCGGCCAGCGCGTGCCGACGTTCGCCGAGGTGGTCGACCTCCTCGTGCGCCGCCCGGGCACGGACCTGCTGCTCGAGCTCAAGGGCGCGTGGACGCCCGAGCAGGTGCGGCGCGTCACCGGGCCGATCCGGTTCGCGGGCATCGCCGACCGGGTCGTCGCGCAGAGCTTCTGGCCCGAGACCGTCGCAGCGCTGCGCGAGGCGGACCCGGGCCTGCGCCGTGGGCTGCTCGTCGCGTCGCTCGACGACGACGTGCTCGCGCGGTGCGCGGAGCTCGACGTCGTGGCGTGCAACCCGATGGGGCTGCTCCTCCTCGAGGACCCGGGGCTCGTGCAGCGCCTGCACGACGCCGGTCTCGACGTCGCGGTGTGGACGCTCAACGAGCCCGCGCACTGGGCGGCCGCCGTCGAGCTCGGGGTCGACGCGATCATCACCGACCGCCCGGACCGCCTCGCGGGCTGGCTCTCGGCCGGCCCGGTCTGAGCGGAGGCCGCTCCCGCCGAACCCGGGGTTCCTCCTCACACCGCGTGCTTCGTGGGGAGGAACCCCGGGTTCGGCGTCTCCTGCGGTGCCACGTCAGTGCACGACGATCGTCGTGACGACGTCGGTCACGCTCGGTCGGCGCGGCGTCGACCCGAAGCCGAACCGGACGGGCGGGTCGACGTCGCGCAGGTCGCCGAGCGGCTCGCCGTCCCACCTCGACTCCGCCGCGACGAGCGCGTGGACGTCGGTCGCACCGTAGTGCTCGACGCGCCCCGGCCCGGCGCTCCCGCGCGTCCGGACGCCGCGCAGCAGCACGCGTGCGACGGGGTCGGTGAGCGCGGTGAGGTGCCGCGACGTCGCGACGCGGCGGGGCACCGCGCGCAGCACGCGCCCCAGGACCGTCCGCGGCCCGACGACGAGCCGCGCCTCGAGCGGTCCGGCCACCACGTGCCACGACGACGCCGAGACGGCGACCGGCGTCAGGACGACCCGGTCGAAGCGGTAGGTCGACGCGACGAGGTCCGCGACCTGCGGCGACGGCGCGAGCAGGAGGCGTTCGCCGTCGGGCCGCTCGACCATGACGTCGGCGAACGCGCCGAGCGGTGACGCGTCCCAGCACCCGACGACGACGCGCGTCCCCGACGACGTTCCCCACCCCGCGATGCGGCCGCGGAACCGCAGGACGCTCGGCACCCCGGCAGCGTAGGCCCGGCACCCCGGGCACGCTCCCGCTCGGCGCGCGAGCCCCCGCACGGGGCGCGACGCTCGGAGGAAGGCGGCGTCCGCCGTCGGGCAGCAGGAGGTGACCCGTGCCGAAGACCACGCGCGACGGCGACGCGAAGCAGTCCGAGATCCCGAGCACGCTGCAGCGCTCGGACGAGAAGGCGCAGCGTACGTTCGCCAAGGCCTACGACGCCGCGATGGAGCAGTACGGCTCCGAGGAGCGCGCGCGGCGCGTCGCGTTCGCCGCGCTCAAGCACACGCACGAGAAGATCGGCGACCACTGGGAGCCCAAGGACGAGCCCGGCCCGTCCGACGAGCGGGCGGAAGAGGGCGGCCTCGACTCGACCACGGACACCGCCGGCGGTGTCGACGCGAACGCGACCAAGGAGCACCTGCTCGACGTCGCGCGCCGCCTGGACGTCGACGGCCGGTCGACCATGACCAAGGACGAGCTCGTGGAAGCGATCCAGCGCGCCAACGACCGCGCGACCCGCCGCGCCCGCGGCGACTGACCGCCGGCCTCCACGACCACGCCTCTACCTCGAGCTACCGGGCCTCTACCTCGCGCTACCGCCCCTCTACCTCGCCGAGGTAGAGCCCTGGTCCGGCGAGGTAGAGCCGTGGTTGCGCGAGGTAGAGCCCTGGTTGCGCGAGGTAGAGCCCTGGTTTTCGGACGGGCCGACTCGTCGACGTCAGGCGGGGCGGCGGCGGTGGGGGACGCGCACGCGGTCGAGGTCCTGCGCGACGGTGAGCTCGCCGTCGAACACCTCGCGCGCCTCGCGCCAGAACTCCGTCGCGTCGGGGTAGCGCTGCGAGAAGTGCGTGAGCACGAGCGACCGGACGCCGGCCTCGGCCGCGACGGTCGCGGCCTGCCGGGCCGTGAGGTGGCCCCAGCGCTCGGCCTGGTCCCGGTCGCGGTCGAGGAAGGTCGACTCGATGACGAGCAGGTCGACGCCGTCCGCGAGCCGGTGCACGGCGTCGCACAGGCGCGTGTCCATGACGAACGCGAACGATTGCCCGGGGCGCGGCCCGCTCACCTCGTCGAGGGTGACGGTCCGGCCGTCGGGCGTCGTGGCGCTGCCCGCGCGTTGCAGCTCGCCCACGGCCGGTCCGGCGAGCCCGTGGCGGGCGAGGAGCGCAGGGTCGAGCGACCGGCCGTCGGGCTCGTCGAGGCGGTAGCCCATGGCCTCGAGCGTGTGGTCGAGCCGCTCGGCGCGCAGCGTGAACCCCGGATTGGGGCGGCCCGCCACGGGCGGCACGACGCCGTCCGTCGTGAGCGGCTGGAGCTCCAGGTGCCCCCGGCGGAAGTGGGCGCTCGCGTCGAGCAGGTGGTCGACCCACCGCTGGCCCGACGCCGGGTACGTCACCCCGATCGTGTGCCGCACGCCGTCGCCGCTGATGCGCTGCGAGACGCCCGCGAGGCCGAGGCTGTGGTCGCCGTGCAGGTGCGTGATCGCGATGCGCGTGAGGTCGGTCGCGGACACGCCCGCGTACGTCATCTGCCGCTGCGTGCCCTCGCCGGGGTCGAAGAGGATCGCCTCGTCGTCCCAGAGCAGGACGTAGCCGTTGTGGTTGCGCGTGCGGGTCGGGACCATGCTGGCCGTCCCCAGGACGACGAGCTCGCGGCGAGACATGGCCCCAGCCTGCCACGGCGGCTCTGCTCGTCGGGTGGCTCGTCGGGTGGCTCGTCGGGTGGCTCGTCGGGTGGCTCGTAGGGTGGCAGGAGACCACCCCGAGAACCGGAGAACCATGCGCCTGCTCCTCGTCCGTCACGGACAGACCCCGTCCAACGTCGCCGGCCTGCTCGACACCGCCCTGCCCGGCCCGGGCCTCACCGCGCTCGGCGCGCGGCAGGCCGCGGCGATCCCGGACGCGCTCGCGGACCGCGTCGTCGACGGCGTCGCGGTCTCGACGCTCGTGCGCACTCACCTCACGGCCGCGCCGCTGGCCGAGCGGCACGGCTACGACCCGCTCGAGCTCGACGGGTTCCGTGAGGTCGACGCGGGCGACCTGGAGATGTCGGCCGAGCACGACGACCACGCGACCTACCTCGAGACGGTGTTCGCGTGGGGCCGCGGCGAGCCCGGCCGTCGCATGCCGGGTGGCCCCGACGGCGCCGAGTTCCTCGCCCGCTACGACGACGCCGTCGCG
>JAQSXO010000298.1 GCA_029256625.1 Cellulosimicrobium sp.
GCGTAGGAGAAGAGGCCGAACCGGTAGCCCATGAAGTGGGACAGGCTCCAGTCCATGACGAGCGGCCCCTGGCGCGGCCCGAGCGGCTGCCACGTGCGCCCGTCGAGGCTGTAGGAGTACTGCACCCAGAGCTGGCCGCCCGGCGAGGCGAAGTCCGCGTCCGCCTTGAGGTGCACGTCCGTGCGCCCCCCGAGCGGGACCTGCGACCCGGGGACGAACGACTCGACCGCCTCGCGGTCGATCGTGTCGGTGAACGGCTGGAGCCGCGTGACGAGGCCGAGCGTGCGCTCGCCGTCGACCTGCTGGACGCCCGCGTACGCGAAGCTGCGGCCGTAGACGGCCAGGCCGGCGACGTCGCCGTCGAGCATCCCCGAGACGTCGAGGCGGGTCTCCGCGGAGGCCGTCGGCCCGAAGGTGCGCTGACCGAGCGTGTTGCGCGCCTCCTCGAGGTAGGTGAGGTCGCGCCCGGGCGCCTTGGTGTACTCCGCCTCGCCGGTCACGACGTGCCCGTTGGTCAGGCGCAGCCAGCCCTCGCGCTCGGTGAGGGACCAGTACCGGTTGTCCGGCGCGTGGTTCCACTGCCAGGCGAGGTCGAGGTCCGAGCCGTTGTACGACACCTCCTCGAGCGTGGGCGTCTCGACGTCCGGCGCGCGACCGACCACGGAGACGTCGTCGAGCAGGTACTCGACGCTCGACGACGGCGGCTGCGGGTTGCCCCACGGCGTCTCGACCGCGAGCTTGAAGGTCCGGACGTCCGCGTCCTGCGGGACGGTGTAGGTGCCCCGCACGGTCGTCCACTCCCCCGGCGTGGCGTTCGCCCACGCGAGCGTGGTGACGCCCGCGCCCCAGTCCCCGACGAGGTTGAAGCGGACCTGCGCCGGCCCGGAGGCGTAGCGGACCCGGGCCGAGACCTCGTAGGTCACGCCGGCCTGGATCTTCCCGCCGAGCTGCTGGTTCGGCCCGGAGCCGTTGAGCGTCCGGCCCGCGACGCGCAGCGCGCCCGTGCCCGACGCCGCGCCGCTCGTCTCGCGCGACAGCGTCGCCCCGAACTGCGCGGCCCACGGCGCGGTCCCGGCGTCCTCGAACCCGGGGTTGGCGACGAGCTCGACGCCGAGCAGGGACTCGTCATACGTGGGCGCGTCGGGGACCTCCCAGACGGTGTCGCTGAAGGCGCGGTGCTCGGCGTCGTTCGCGAAGTCGTCGGAGGCGACGATGCTCTTCAGCCGCTCCCGGCGCTCCGTCGCCGGGTCCAGCACGATCGGCTTGGCGAACGTGTCGCCGACGCGGACGACGCCGTCGTCGCCGAACGTGGGCCAGCCGTCCTCCCACGTCGCGGGGATGAGCGCGGGAATGCGGCCGAGAGGGTAGGTGTCGCGGAAGAACATGCCCCACCACTCGTAGCCGCCCGCGCCGTCGGGCACCTCGACCAGCCCGCCCTGGGCGAAGCCGTCGGAGTTCAGCGCGCCGCGCGCCTCGTACGGGTTCGACCCGTCGGCGGTCTCGTAGCGACCCAGCAGGTGCGGGGAGCGGAACAGCACCTCCTGCCGGTTCTGGCCGCTGGGCCACGTGATGATCGCGACGTAGTACTCGCCGTCGATGTAGTGCACCTGCGCGCCCTCGAACAACCCGCCGATGAACGGCTCGCCCGCGTAGTCCGCGGCGCGGATGATGTTCGGGAAGTCCGCCTCGATCGCGGTGAGGTCGTCGTTCAGCCGGACGGCGCTCGTCGCGCCCGAGCCGTAGAAGATGTAGGGCGTCCCCCCGTCGGCCTCGTCGAAGAACAGCGACGGGTCGTGAAACCCCCGGCCGAGCGCGGTGCGCTCCCACGCGCCGTGCTCGACGTCGTCCGTACGGAAGAGGTACGACCCCCCGAGGTCGTTGGTGTTGAACACCACGTAGAACGTGCCGTCGCGGTAGCGCAGCGAGGACGCCCACTGCCCGTTGCCGTAACCGTTCTTCCCGTTGCGCAGCGACGACACGTCGCCGACGCCGAGCCGGTCGTAGACGTAGCCGACGATCTCCCAGCTCACGAGGTCGTACGACTTCATGATCGGGGCGCCGGGCGCGAGGTGCATCGTCGTGCTGATCATGTAGTAGAGGTCGCGGCCCTCGTCGTTCTCGGCCGCGGGGACGCGCGTGACGCTGATGTCGGGGACGTCGCTGCGCAGGAGCGGGACGTCGTAGGTCCCGTCGCCGCGGTCCGTCGTGGTCAGCCCGGTGAGGGCGGTCGCCGCCGGGGGCTCGTCGTCGGCCGTCGCGGTGGCGTGCGCCGCGGGCAGGCCGGCCCCGAGCGCCAGCACCCCCGCCACGATCGTCGCCGCGGCTCGTCGTCTCCGGTGCCTGCTCATGTCGTTCCTCCTCGTCGAGGTCCTGCTGCTGTCGTGGGCTCATGCCGGGGATATCGATGTCGGTACCGATATCAACTGTCGCGTCGCGGCAGTGCGGCGTCCTCGCGGCCCGTCGGACCGACCGCGAGGACGCCGGTGCGGCGCGCGGGTCGCTCAGCCGCAGGTGCGCGGCTCGATGTCGACGTCGTGGGTCGTGGTGACCGGGGCGCCGTCGAGCACCGCCGTCGCGGTGACCGTCGCGGTGCCCGCGGGGACCGCCGTCGCGCGGGACGCGAACGACTGGTACGCGTTCGCGCCCGGGGCGACGCCCGTGGACGACCTCTCCCCGTACGGCGTCGCCAGGGTGACGTCCACCGGCGTGGCGCCCGTGTTCGTCGCCCGGACCGCCACGTAGGCCCTGCCGGCGAGGCAGCGCGACGAGACCTCGACGTCGAGCGGGACGACGGCCGTCGCCCCCGGCACGATCTCGACCCGGTAGGTCGTGGCGGTCTCGTGGTCCTGCGCGACGCCGACGACCTCCACGGTCCGGGCGCTCCCGTCCGCCGGGAGCGGCACGACGCGACCCTGCGTGTCGTCGATCAGCACGCCGTCGACGCGGACCAGGCCGCTCGGCACGTGCGGGTCGGCGTCGAGCACCACGCTCGTCGTGCCCGCGGGCACGGTGAGGGTGTAGTCCGTCACCGCCGGGTCGAACGCAGGGGCGAGCGACCCGGTGTCGAACGCGAGCGCCGCGAGCCCGGGCGTCGCGTCGTACGACGCCGCGCGGTCGACCCGGACGCCGAACACGCCTCCGGCCCAGCCGCCCGTCGCCTGGAAGCGCACGGTGACCACGGGGATGCGCTCGCCGTCCTCGTCGAGCACGTACTCGCCCGCGCTGTCGACCTTCCAGCGTGTGCCCTCGCCGACCGCGAGGTACTTCGCGGGGAGCTGCGTCGAGTCGACGTAGAACCCCTGCTCGTCCTTGGCCGGGGAGTTCGCGACGGTCGTGACGGTCTTCAGCTTCTCGTCGTTGACGTAGACGTCGAAGACGCGGCCCTGGTCGCCCGAGTAGAGCGTGACGCCGAGGTGGTTCGACGCCGACGCCGGGTCGATCATCAGGTCGTAGCTGAACCAGCCCGTGCCGTTCGCGTGGCGGAACTGGCGGCCGGAGAACGTCCCGACCGACGACCCGCTCTGCTTGAGGTTCTTCGCGTTCTCGAAGTTGTTGTCGTCGAAGCTCGTGAGGCTGTCGACGGTGCGGTCGGCGTCGCGCAGCTCCTGCTTGGCGCGCAGGATGCGCTCCTGCGACGCGGCCGAGTCCGGCTCGTCGAGGTTGAGGTAGAGCCCGTACGTCACGTCCCAGTTGGTGTGGTGGGGCGTGAAGACGAGGTCGCCGCCGTCGGCGGTGTTCCGCAGCTCGAGCTGGACCCGACCCTCGGCGTCGTCCTCGACGCGGACGAGGTTCTCCGCGATCCGCTCCTTCCACTCGTCGGCGCCCATGTTCGCCGCCGTGATGGTGGTCTGCGCGTCGGCGTCGCGCGTCGACGAGCGCACGAGGATGCCCGTGCCCTGCCACGCCGGCTCGGGGACCTCGCCGAGGTTCGCCGAGAGGACGACCGGCCCGTACCGGAAGGCCACGAAGTACGGGTTGTCCGGGGTGTCGACGACGGACGCCGCCATCGGCATCGTGTAGCGGACCACGTCGCCCGCGGCGACGGGCAGCACGACGTACCCGCGCGACACGACCGGCTCGACGGCGGCGCCGTTCACCTCGACCGCGGGATCGCCCGCGATCCACGACGGCACGCGCAGGCGCAGCGTCGCGTCCTGGGCGACCGCACCGCCGTCGAGCGCGTCGACGCGGAAGGTCACCGTGTCCTCGTTCGGCAGGTCCGCCTCCTGCGTGAGGCGCAGGTTCTGCTCCGCGTGCTCGACCGTCGAGGAGAAGAACAGGTTGACCCACACCGAGCCCTGGCCGGTGAAGTAGATCGAGTCGCCGAGCTTGGAGAAATTCTCCATGCCCGTGCCGGTGCAGCACCAGAACTCGGTGAACGGCAGGTTGTACACGCGGTGGTAGCCCGACGCCATGGGGTTGAAGTACGTCGTCGTCCCGGTCTCCGGGTTCTGCGACGCGAGGATCGTGTTGATGAACGCGTTCTCGTAGTAGTCCGCGTACCGCACGTCCTTGCTGAGCTTGAACAGCTCGCGCGCGAGCTTGAGCATGTTGTACTCGTTGCACGTCTCGGCCGTCTCGGCGTTGGGCGCGGTCCCCTGCTCGTCGGCGTGCTCGTGCAGCGAGCCGGGTGCGTGGAAGTGCTCCGCCTGGCTGTTCGCCCCGGTGACGTACGTGTGGTCGCGCACGACGATGTCGAAGAAGTTCTCCGCCGCCGCGAGGTACATCGGCAGCTC
>JAQSXO010000299.1 GCA_029256625.1 Cellulosimicrobium sp.
TCGGCCGCGGGCTACCGCGAGATCCACGACCGGCTCGTGCGCGACGACCTCCCGCGCTTCGAGGCCGACTTCAAGGCGTACCTCAACACCAACGCGATCCGCGACATCGCGGGCTTCGCGGCCGAGCTCGCCAAGCAGGCCGACGTCATCCGCGACCGGATCGACACGATCAACGACTCGCTGCGCGCGATCGACTACAACCCCGGCCGGTACATCCGGCTCGAGATGTCGCGCACGCCGAACCTCGAGGTCCGCGAGTTCCAGCAGGACCTGCGCGCGTGCACCGACGGCGACGGGATCCTCGCCGAGGACGACCGTGCACTCGCGGAGGGCGACGGGTCCCTCGCGGGCGACGCCGGCGCGCTGTCGTACTCGGAGGACCGGTTCCTGCGCGTCAAGGCGCTCGTCGAGCGGTTCCGCGGGCGCGAGGGCATGACCGACCTCGACGAGGCGTGGCGCCGCCGCGTCACGGACGTCCGCAACTGGTTCGTGCTCTCCGCGTCGGAGAGGTCGCGCGCCGACGACTCCGAGCACGAGCACTACTCCGACTCCGGCGGCAAGTCCGGCGGCCAGAAGGAGAAGCTCGCCTACACCGTGCTCGCGGCGTCGCTCGCCTACCAGTTCAAGCTCGACTGGGGCGCGGTGCGCTCGACGGCGTTCCGGTTCGTCGTCATCGACGAGGCGTTCGGTCGGGGGTCGGACGAGTCGACCCGGTTCGCGCTCGAGCTGTTCCGCCGCCTGGGCCTGCAGCTCCTCATCGTCACGCCGCTGCAGAAGATCCACGTGATCGAGCCGTACATCTCGGCGGTCGGGTTCGTGGACAACCCGTCGGGCCGGTCCTCGCGCCTGCGGACCCTGTCGATCGCGGCGTACCGCGACGGGCGTCCGGCGGGGGAGGCGACGCCGTCGGTCCCCGAGCCCGCGCCGGAACCCGAGCCCGCCGCGAGATAGGACCCCGGTCGGGCGTCGTGCCCGACGGCGGCCCGGTCAGTCGAGCGGGCGCGGTCGCCGGGCCCCGGCGAGGGTCGAGGCGAGGATCGCCTCGATCGCGAACGCGGTGGACTCCGCGAGGTCCACGGCCTCGGGGTCGAGGAGCCACTGGATCTGGAGGCCGTCCATCGCGCCGATGATGGTCGACGCGGCGAGGTCGAGCGCGGCGTCGGTGAGCTCGTAGTCCGTGTCGGTGTCGCCCGCGGCGCGGCGCTCCTCGATGACCTCGCGCAGGGCGCCTGCGATGTCGGCGCGCAGGCCGGTGAAGCGCTCGGTGACCCAGGCGCTCGCCGGGTGCCCGTCGGTGACGGCCTCGCCCGTGAGCACGGTGTACGCCTGGACGATCCCCGGTCGCTCGGCGTTGATCGCGGCGGTCTTGACGAGGTGCCGGAAGAGGTCGAGCCCGCCCGGGATGTGCTGACCCTCGAGGTGCTCGACGTCGACGCGGTCCCGGAACTCCAGCACCTCGGTGAGCAGCCGGTCCTTGGAGCCGAAGTGGTGCAGCACCCCGGCGTGGGTGATGCCGACCTGCTCGGCGACCTCGGCGAGCGAGCCCTGGTGGTAGCCCTTGGACCCGAACACGCGCATCGCCGCGCGCAGGATCTCCTCGCGGCGCTCGAGCGTCGCCGGGCGCGTGCGGCGGGGTCGGGGCGTCCGCGTGGGGGCGGCGTCGGCGCTCCGCGCGGGGGTGGCGTCGGTCATGACGGTAACCATACTGTGACCGACTTTCTCTTACTGACGAGTAAGTAATGTGTGGTTGAATCAGGTCCGGAATGGCGTCGAGCGCGACGGAGCGCCCGGCGTCGCCGCAGATCACGGACTCGCCGAGGAGCCCCACGTGACCGCTCGACCCGCCAGCCGTCGTCCCGTCCACGCCGCGGTGCGCCGCGCGGTCGTCACCGTCGCCGTCGTCCTCGGCGCCGCGGCGTGCGGGTTCGTGAGCCCGGGCGGCGAGCCCACGCCCGCGGCGTCTCCCGCCGTGCTGACGATCGGGATGCCCAACTCGATCGAGGGAGAGGACAACAACCCCTTCGACAGCGGGTCCGCCGCGCAGAAGCTCGGGTACGCGAACGTCCTCTACGAGCCGCTCGCGCAGGTCAACCTCGTCGACCCCGCGCAGGACCCGACCCCCTGGCTCGCGAGCTCGTGGTCCTGGGACGCGAGCTACACGGAGCTGCGCGTCACCGTGCGCGAGGGCGTGACCTGGTCCGACGGCGAGCCCCTCACGCCCGACGACGTCGCCTTCACCTTCGCGCTCCGCCGGGACGACCCCGCGCTCAACCCCGACCTCCTCCCGTACGAGGACGTCCGCGTCGAGGGGCAGGACGTCGTCGTGACGTTCGGGAGCGGCCAGTACGTCCACAGGACCACGGCGATCAACACGTTCGTCGTGCCCGAGCACGTGTGGGACGACCGGCCGGCGGAGGCGCTCCTGGAGGACCCGGACCTGGCCCCCGTCGGGACGGGGCCGTACGTCCTGGAGGAGTTCGCGCCCGACGGGGTCACGCTCGTCGCGCGGGACGACTACTGGGGTGGCCCTCTCGCCGTGCCCGAGCTGCGGTACGTCGCGTACCCGGACAACGACGCGCTCACCGCGGCGTACGTGAGAGGCGAGGTGCAGTGGGGCTGGGCCTACATCCCGTCCTACGAGGACGTCTACGTCGCCGCCGACCCCGACCACCTCCACCAGTTCGCACCCACCGGGCTGGCGATCGACGCGCTCTTCCTCAACACGCAGGTGCCGCCGTTCGACGACGTGGCCGTCCGGCGGGCGGTGAACCTCGTGCTCGACCGCGACGACATCTCCAACCTCGCGACGTCGGGCGTCTGGCCGCCCCTGCGCAGCGCGACGGGTCTGCCGCTGCCCGCCGGCGAGCCGTTCCTCGCGCCGGAGCTCGCGGACCTCGGTCTCGCCGTCGACGTACCTCGCGCCGCCGGGATCCTCGAGGAGGCCGGCTACGAGCTGGTGGACGGAGTCCTGCACGACGAGGGCGGCGTCCCCGTCACCTTCACGCTGACGAACCCCTCCGGGTGGACCGACTACCTGTGGGAGCTCGAGATCGTCAAGGAGGCGGTGGCGCGGCTCGGCATCGTCGCGACCGTCGAGGGGCAGGACGAGGCGGAGTGGTTCGACAGGATCGGGCGAGGCGACTTCCAGGCGTCGATGCACTGGACCGACGGCGGCGCGACGCCCTGGGACACGTACTCCAGCCAGATGAACGGGGCGCACGTGCGGCCGCTCGGGACGGCGGCCGACGCGAACTTCGGCCGGTTCCAGGACGACGAGGCGGACGCCGCGTTCCGGACGTACGCGTCGTCGACGGACGACGCGGAGCGCGCCGAGGCGCTCGCCACGATCCAGCGCGTCTACGTGGACCAGGTCCCGGCGATCCCCCTCCTCGGCCGGCCGACGGCCGCCCAGTACTCGACCGTCGCGTACACCGGGTTCCCGTCGGAGGCCGACCCGTACGCGTCGCCGCAGCCGACCAGCCCGGCCGCGTCGCTGGTCCTCACGCGGCTCGAGCCCAGCGCGGGGGAGTAGCGCGCGGAGCCTCTTCCCGCCGTCTTCCCCGAACGCACACACGCGTCCTCTACGGTGGAGGGATGCCTGCCGACCACGCCCCGACCCGGCCGCTGCCGACCAGCGGCGGGGCGGGCACGCGACCGCTCCCGGCGACGCCGCCGGTGCTGCCGCCCGCGCCCTCCGGCGCCCCGTACCAGCCGGTCGCACCGGCTCCGGCGGCCCCGTACCCGCCGGGCGGTCCGTATCCGGCCGGGGCGTCGTACCCGCCGGCGCCCCGCCGCCCCCCGGCCGTCGAGGCGGTCGGCCCGAGCACCGCGTCGCGGGTGGTCGCCGCCGTCGTCGCCGTGCTGGCCGTCGCGTCCGCGTGGCTGGTGTGGCGGTTCTTCGTCGACACCTACGCCGGGCAGATGCTCGAGCGTGCCGCGTTCGACGGCGCGGTCACCGGCCAGGGCGAGCTGTGGGCGGTGGCCGAGCCGGTCCTCGACACGGTCTCGGTCGCGTTCGTCGTCGGCGGGCTCGGCGCCGCCATGGGCATCGCGCTCCTGCGCCGCCGCTGGGGGCTCGCCGTGCAGGTCGCGTTCCTCGTCGTGGGGGCGAACGTCACGACGCAGCTCGTCAAGCACTCGCTCCTCGGCCGCGAGGAGCTGATCGGCGGCTGGCAGTGGGAGAACTCGCTGCCCAGCGGTCACACCACCGTCGCGGGCTCGGTCGCCGCGGCACTGCTGCTCGTCGTGCCGCGCGCGGCACGACCGCTCGTGGCCGTCCTCGGCGGTGCGTACACGGCCGCGACCGGCATCTCGACGCTCGTCGGTCAGTGGCACCGACCGAGCGACGTCGTCGCCGCGGTGCTCGTCGTCCTCGCGTGGGCGGCGCTCGTGTGCGCCTTCACGCCCCGTTCCGCGCTCGACCCGGGCGCCCGCTCGTCGCCGGGCTCGACCGTCATGGCCGTGCTGCTCCTCCTCGGGGCCGGTGCGGCCGGTGTCGCGGCGGCGCTCGCGCTGCGGGCGACGCCCGCGACGTGGGACACGACGGCCGCGCAGGAGGTCACCGCCTACGCCGGCGGGGTCGCGGGCGTGCTCGCGGTGACCGCCGCGGCCTTCGCCGTCCTGCTCCTCGTCCGCCAGTCCACAGCCCGCCCGGACGCCCGTCCGGTTCGGCGGTAGGGTGCGGCTGGCGCGATTGGCGTAACGTCGTAGGCTGCCACGG
>JAQSXO010000300.1 GCA_029256625.1 Cellulosimicrobium sp.
CGGGACGAACGCGACCCTCGCGATCTACGTCGACGGCCAGTTCCTCAAGAACATCGACCTCACCTCGCGCTACGCGTGGCTCTACGGCAACGAGACCAATCCCGGCAACCAGCCGGGCCAGGGCGCGCCGCGGCACGTCTACGACGAGGCGAGCACGCTGCTCGGCACGACCGTCCCGGCGGGCTCGAAGATCCGCCTCCAGAAGACGGCGGGCAACACGAGCCAGTACGCGATCGACTTCGTCGACCTCGAGCTCGCGACACCGCGGGCGAACCCGAACCCCGCGCAGTACACGCAGCCCGCGGGCTTCACGCACCAGGACGTCCAGGCCGCGCTCGACCGGGTCCGCATGGACGCCACGGGCACGCTCAAGGGTGTCTACCTGCCGGCGGGCGACTACCAGACGTCGAGCAAGTTCCAGGTGTACGGCAAGGGGGTCGACGTCGTCGGCGCCGGGCCGTGGTTCACGCGGTTCTTCGCGCCGCAGGGCCAGGAGAACACCGACGTCGGGTTCCGCGCCGAGGCGAGCGCGAACGGCTCGACGTTCCGCGACTTCGCGTACTTCGGGAACTACACCTCGCGCATCGACGGCCCCGGCAAGGTGTTCGACTTCGCCAACGTGAAGGACATGACGATCGACAACATCTGGGTCGAGCACATGATCTGCATGTTCTGGGCGTCCAACATGGACGACTCGGAGGTCACCAACTCGCGCATCCGCAACACGTTCGCCGACGCGATCAACATGACCAACGGCAGCGCGAACAACCACGTGCACAACAACCAGGCGCGCGGCACGGGCGACGACTCGTTCGCGCTCTTCGCGGCCACCGACAACGGCGGCAGCGGGCAGCGCGGCAACGTGTTCGAGAACCTCACGTCGACCAACACGTGGCGTGCGGCGGGCCTCGCGGTCTACGGCGGTCAGGACAACACGTTCCGCAACATCTACATCGCGGACACGCTCGTCTACTCGGGCGTCACGATCAGCTCGCTCGACTTCGGCTACCCGATGGAAGGCTTCGGGCCGGCACCGACGGTGTTCGACGGGCTCACGGTCGTCCGCTCCGGCGGGCACTTCTGGGGCAACCAGGTCTTCGGCGCCGTGTGGATGTTCTCGGCGTCCAAGGCGTTCGGGAACATCCAGGTGAACAACCTCGACGTCATCGACCCGACGTACTCCGGCATCATGTTCCAGACCAACTACGTCGGCGGGCAGCCGCAGAACACGTTCCAGAACCCGACCTTCACCAACGTCACCATCACCGGGGCGAAGAAGAGCGGCGACCAGTACGACGCGAAGTCGGGTTACGGCATCTGGGCCAACCCGATGCCGGAGGCGGGCCAGGGCCCGGCCGTCGGCACGGCGACGTTCACCAACCTCACGTTCTCGGGCAACTTCCGGGACATCGAGAACACGACGTCGACCTTCACCATCACGCGGAACTGAGCAGTTCCGCCCGACGCCGCAGCCCGCCTCACGGGGCGGGCTGCGGTGCGTCCGGGGCGCGCAGGTCGGGCTGCTCGCCCGACCCGAACCGCCACCGCATCGCCGCGTGCTCGGCCGTGCGCTCGTAGGCGAACACGACCTCGGGCCGCACCGCGAAGACGAGCGCCGGGTCGCCGTCGTTGACGAACGCGCCGTCCTCGACCGTGAACGACCACTCGTCGCCGTACTTGCAGCGCCAGCGCTCGGCGAGCCGGTGCAGCGCGGCGTCCTCGGTGACGCGCACGGCCGTCCCCTCCACGACGACGTCGAGCGCGTCCTCGTAGACGTTCGTCCCGGTCGTGAGCACCACGTGCGCGTTCTCGGCGAGGTTGCGGGCCTTGCGCTCGTGCGGCCCCGTGGTGACGTGCAGGCAGTCGTCCGCGACGACCGTCATGAGGGGCGTGACGTGCGGCCGGCCGTCGGGCCGCACGGTCGAGATCCAGGAGATCTCGGCGCGCTCGAGCGCCCGCCGGACGGTCTCCCACGGGACCGGGCTCGCGCCCGGGGAGCTGTAACCGGGGATCAGCGTGCCCTCCGGCGCGCCGGACGTGCTCGTGGGGGGTGCGGTCGTCATGGGGAGTCCTCTCGTCGGCGGTCTCGTCCGTCCCTCCTGGGACCGGCGAGCACGCCCGGACTCATCGGCCTCAGCCCACGTCGCTCGGCCCGGCCTCGTGGCCCGGCCGCCCGGCCGTGCGGCGCTCCTGCTTCATGCGCGCCTCGAAGAGATGGCGCACGCCGCCCGCGAGCTCGTCGCGCGCCGCGCGCTCGTGGTCGCGGAACACCGACCAGTAGCCGTCGTCGTACTCCTCGACGAGCTGGAACGTCCAGCGTCCGGGCGCCACGTTGCGCCCGACCAGGTCGGTCGCGATCCGGTCGGCGACCTCCGCGTGCCCCGCCGCCCGGAGCTTCTCGACGGCGTCGCCGAGCGCGAGGTCCGCCTCCCCGGTGAGCTGGTGGAACGTGTACAGGTGCCCGCGCGCCCGCTCGGTCGTCTCGAGCGCCTCGCTCAGCGCGCCGAGCGCCTCGACGGTCGCGTCGCTCACGCCCGGCGGGGTCGCCCGCGTGGGCAGGTCGGCAGGGTTCGGGGGCGTCTGGTCGCTCACGCGCCCACGCTAGGTTCGGGCGCACCCGCCCGCACCCCGCCGGGCGCGGGCCGCACGGCGTGGCCCCTCCGGGACCGCGCGCGTCGGCAGGCTGTGACAGGGTTGACCAGCCACCCCCGACCGAGGACACCGCTGCGCCCATGCCCCAGACCGCACCCGTACCGACCGTCACGACCGAGGCCACCCCGAGCCAGCGACCCCACCGGGCGGCGCGGCTCGAGGACCGGTGGCGCGCCGTCGTCTCCCGCTTCCAGAAGGCGCGCGGGTGGCGACCGCGCGTGGAGCCGTTCGCCGGGTACGGCAGCCCCCGACGCGTCCGCGTCCTGGGGCGCGTGCTCCTCGCGAGCCCCGCGTTCGACCCCGCGCTGCACGAGCGCGAGTCCGCGGACCGCCGCGGCTGGCGGTACTTCTTCACCGCCCCGGCGCCGCGGGAAGAGGTCCGGGTCCACGTTGGCGACACGACCGTCGACCTCGTGTCCGACCGCGGCGGCTACCTCGACGCGACGATCGACGTCGCGCTCGCCCCCGGCTGGCACGACGTGACGTTCCGCCCGTCCTCGGGCGCCGTCGCGAAGGGCCGCGTGTTCGTCGTGGCCGACGGGCGCCGGCTCGGCGTCGTCTCCGACATCGACGACACCGCGATGGTGACCGCCGTCCCCCGCCCGTTCATCGCGGCGTGGAACACGTTCGTACGGCACTCGAGCGCGCGCGTCGCCGTGCCGGGCATGGCCGCCCTCTACCGCGGGATCGCGACGGAGCGCCCTGGCACGCCCTTCGTCTACGTCTCGACCGGCGCCTGGAACACCGCCGCGAACCTGCGGCGGTTCCTCCAGCGGCACGGGTTCCCGCCGGGCCCTCTCCTGCTCACCGACTGGGGCCCGACGAACACCGGCTGGTTCCGCAGCGGCCCCGAGCACAAGGACATCTCTCTCGACCGCCTCTTCCGCGAGCTGCCCGACGTCGACTGGCTGCTCGTGGGCGACGACGGCCAGCACGACCCCGAGATCTACGCGCGCGCCGCGCGTCGGTACCCGGACCACGTCGCGGCCGTCGCGATCCGCGAGCTGACGCCCGCGCAGCAGGTCCTCGCCCACGGCTCCCCGCTGCCCACGCCGGGCAGCCTCCCGGGTGAGGTCGGCAGCGGCGTCCCGACGGCGTTCGGCCCCGACGGCGACGCGCTCACCCGCGCCCTCGCACGGGCCCTGCGCCGCTGACCGGTCGCGGACGTCGTCTGCGCGCCCAGCCGGCCGGGACGTGTCACCCGCCCGGCGCGCCGGGATGCCGCTCGTGGTCGTGGGTGATTGCCTGAGGGAATGACGACGCCCGACCTGCCCTTCCCCACGCCCGACCCCGAGCCCGAGCAGCCCCGGCGCACGTGGCCGTGGATCGTGCTCACGATCGTCGGGGTGCTGGTGGTCGCCCTGGTCGTGTGGCTCGTCAACCGCCCGACGGACGACGCTCCCGCGGCGGAGACCCCGACGGCCACGGAGTCCCCGAGCCCGTCGCCGACGGACACCGGCACGCCCACCGACGACACGTCGACGCCCGCGGCCGAGGGGTGCCCGGCGGCCGGCGACGGCGTCCCCGCGGGGGCGGGCACGCACGAGATCGTCGACGTGGACGGCGACGGCCGCCCGGACACCGCATGGCTGACCGGCGGCGCGGACCGCGCGTTCGGGATCACGACGGCCTCGGGCGCGACGTTCTCCGCGCCGATCGAGTCCGCGAGCCCCGTCCCGGCGAGCGCGATCGTCCAGATCGTCGCCGCGGGCGACGCCACGGCGCCGATCGCGCTCGTCGACACGGGCCGGGAGGTCCTGCTGTTCTCCGCCGCCGACTGCGCCGTGACCCCGACGCAGAACGCCCAGGGTGAGCAGTACACGTTCGACAAGGGCTTCACCGGGTTCGGCACCGGCGTCGGCTGCACGGAGGTCGACGGCGCGCTGCACCTCGCGGGCCTGAACGCCGTGTCCGACGACGGCACGTCGTTCACCGTGTCGCGCACCTTCGTCGACCTCGACGCGGGCGCGCAGACGGCGACGAACGGCGAGGAGGAGACGGTCGCGCAGGACGCCGCCGCGGACGACCCGGTCGTCACGACCCCTCATGTCGTGCTCGACCGCGCGCGGTGTGGTGCTCAGTCATCACCCGCGGCCGCAGGTGCGGCACGTGCCGCGGCGGCGGAGCCAGTAGGCGTAGGTCGCCGCGCCCAGGGCGAGGGACCACAGCGGCCACAGGAACGTCGGTCCGACGGCGCCCCACGAGTCCGCGGTGAGCGCCAGGCGGCTCTCGCCCATCCCGATGACGATGAGCGAGAGCCCCGCGGGGAGCACCGCGACCGCCACGATCGTCGCCGGGACGACCGCCAGCCCGACCGGGACCCTGCGGCCCGCGAACCCGACCATCCAGCGGGGGAAGACCTCGCCCCAGCGCTGGAACAGGCCGAGCGTGAGCACGGCGCCGACGAGAGCGAAGCCGCCGAGCCCGAGCGCCGCGACCCAGCCGTCG
>JAQSXO010000007.1 GCA_029256625.1 Cellulosimicrobium sp.
AGGATGCGGAGGCCCTCGACCTCGACGACCTTCCCGTCCAGCACGGTCTGGCCGTTCGCGCGCTCCTGCGCCGACGTCTCGACGCTGTCGTGGTTGCCGTCGGCGACCACCATGGTCACCCCCTTGGGCACCGCGGACGCGAACGAGTCGACGCAGAACGACTCGACCGCCGTGCCGTTCATCGTCGTGTCCCCGGCGTTGAGCACGATCGACGCGCCCGACCGCTCGGCCGCGGTCCGGATGAGCGGCGCCATGCCCGTGTTGCAGTGCAGGTCGCTGACGACCAGGAGCGTGACGAGGTCCTCCTCGGCCGCGGGTCCCGGAGCGGGCTCCTCCGCCGTCTCCGCGTCGGCCGACCCCTCCGCGCCGGAGACGTCGCCGGAGTCCTCGTCGCCGGTGCCCGACGGCGGCCCCTCGGTCGCCCCGTCCTCGTCCCCCGTCTCGGCGGTCGCGTCGGACGACGTCGCGTCCTCGGGCGAGGGCTCGTCGCCGGACGTCACGGTCGCCGCGGGCAGCGGCGTGGTGAGGCGCTGGATGCGCTCGCGCCGGTCCCACGCGGCGACGAGGTTGGCGTCCGCGCGCGCGTAGAAGTCCTCGTTCTCGCGGTAGAGGTCGATGAGCATCGCCCCGTAGGTGTCGACGACGCCGGCGAGCCGGCCGGTGATGCGCGCCCCCTCGAGCGGGGTCCCGTCGAACACGGCGGACGCGCGCTGGGACGGCCCGGTCGTCGTCCCGGGGTCGCTCGCGACGAGCGACGCGGCGACGAGCGACACGAGGACGACCCCCGCCGTGATCTCGTACGTCCGCGGAGCGACACGCTCGGTGAGCTCGCGGCGCCGCGGCGGGCCGAGCAGGAGGTAGAGCCCTGCGCCGAGCGCCGCGACGACGAGGATCGCGAACCCGGTCCGGCGCAGCGCGTCGACGACGAGGGCCCGCGCGACGGAGCCGATGGTCTCCTGCGGGCCGCCGAAGAAGCGCAGGTAGTCCTCGAGGTCCTGCGACAGGCCCTCCAGCGTGTCGGCCTGCCCGACCGCGGTGAGGTCCGCCGGGATCTCCTCCACCGTGACGTCGGCGCCGAGGCCGAGCGGCAGCGGGGAGTCGATCTGGATCGTCCCGAGCGGGCCGAGGTCGACGGTGACGAGGCCGTTCGTCGTGACCTCGTAGAGCGCCTCGTGGGGGCCGAGGCTGCGCTCGGCGGTCGCGGTCGTCACCCCCCACACGACGCACGGCACGAGCGCGAGCAGGACGGCGAGGGTCCAGCGGACCCAGCGGGGCGGGGTGCGGTGCGGACGGCTCATCACCGCCCAGCCTCCCGGATCGCGGCTCCCGCCGCCAACCGCGAGGGCCGCGCCCCCGGCCGCCCGGGTGCGGCGGGGGGCGCGGGACGGCGCTCCGTCAGGACTTCGCGTCCCGGAGCGTGACGAGCGCCACGCCCGCGGCGACGAGCATGAGCACCACGCCGATGAGCGACGTCGTGCCCACGCCGCTGCCGAACGCGGCGTGCGCGGAGTCGAGCAGCGCCTGCGCCTGCCCCGCGGGCAGGGTGGACGCGACCTGGGTCGCGCCGCCGAGCGTCTCGGCCGCGGCGACGGAGTCGGCCGCGGGCACGCCCGCCGGGACGACGACGTTCGCGTGGTACGACGCCGTGAGGATGCTGCCGAGGACGGCGGTGCCGAGCACGGCGCCGACCTCGTACGCGGTCTCCGAGATCGCGGACGCCGCGCCCGCCTTGGCGGCGGGGACGGACGACACGATGAGGTCGTTGGACACGGTCTCGGCCGCGCCGACCCCGAGGGACAGTACGACGAACGCCACCATGAGCAGGGCGAGCGTGCTCTGCCCCGCGCCCGCGGCGACGATCGCGTACCCCGTCGCGGAGAAGAGCAGCGCGACGGCGACGACGTGCGCCGGGCGCACGCGGCGCACGACCCGCACGACGCCCAGGCCCGCCACGATCATGACGACCAGGCCCGGCAGGAGCGCGACGCCCGCCTGCATCGGCGTGAGCCCGAGCACGAGCTGCACGTCCTGGGACACGAAGAACAGGAACCCGACGAGCGAGAACACCGAGAGCAGGTTGACGAGCACGGCGCCGCTGAACGCGCCGTGGGTGAACAGGCGCACGTCGATCATCGGGTCGGGTCGGCGGAGCTGGCGGCGCACGAACAGCGCCCCGGCGACCAGGCCGACGACGACGCTCCCGAGCGCGAGCGTGCTCACCCCGGACTTCGCGAGCATCTTGATGCCGTAGACGACCGGGGTCATCGTCGCCATGACGAGCACGATCGACAGCACGTCGACGCGCCCCGGGGCGGGGTCGCGCGACTCGGGCACGAAGAACGGCGCGAGCGCGAGCAGCAGCACGAGCACGGGGACGGCGAGGAGGAACACCGAGCCCCACCAGAAGTGCTCGAGCAGAAACCCGCCGACGATCGGGCCGAGCGCCGACCCCGCGGCGAACCCGGCCGCCCAGATCGCGATGGCGAGGCGGCGCTCCTCGCGGTCGACGAACACGTTGCGCAGGATCGAGAGCGTCGACGGCATGAGCATCGCGCCGAAGAAACCGAGCGCGGCACGCGAGGCGACGAGCGCCCCGGCCGTGGGCGCGTAGGCAGCGACGACCGACACGGCGGCGAAGCCGACCGCACCGACGAGGAGCAGCCGGCGGCGGCCGACACGGTCGGCGAACGAGCCCATCGGCACGAGCAGGCCGGCGAGCACGAGCGGGTAGATGTCGATGATCCACAGCAGCTGCGTCCCGCTGGGCCGCAGCGACTCGGAGATCTGGGGCAGCGCGAAGCTCAGCACGGTGTTGTCGATCGACACGAGCAGCACCGGGAGCATCAGCACGGCGAGCGCGAACCAGCGGCCGGCGGCACCGCGCGCGGGTCCGCGCGTCGCGGGCGCGTGCTGGCCGCTCGCGGCCCGGCCGACCGTCGAGGTCGTCGTCACGGGGTTCGTCACGGCGAGAGGTCCTTCCACGTCTTCCGGACGGTCGGGGCGACGCGGTGGCGCCGAACTTCCAAACCGTCCAGACGGTACAGTAACGATGTCGCGCCCCGTCGTCATCCCCAGCCCGGTGTGACGCCGCGCACTGCTCCCCCGCGGTCGGTGCTCGCGCCGAGCCCGCCCACTACCCTCGGAGCCATGCCGCCGCCCCCCGCCGCCCGCGCCAAGGTCCTGCGCGCGTTCGCGTCGCTGCTCGTCGAGCAGGGCGAGCGCGCCGCCACGCTCGAGGCCGTCGCCGATCGTGCTGGGGTCTCCAAGGGCGGGCTGCTCTACCACTTCGGGTCCAAGGCCGCGCTCGCCGACGGCCTCACCGAGCACCTGCGCGAGCTCACCGCCGCCGACGTCGAGACGATGCGCGCCGCGCCCGCGGGCGCCGTCGACTACCTCATCCGCACCTCGACGCTCGTCGACACCGAGTTCGAGCTCGTCTACCTCGCCGTCTCGCGCCTGGCGCAGGGGTCGTACCCGCGCGCCCGCGCCGCGCTCGACGGCGCGCACGACGCGTGGACGCGCGCCGTCCTCGACGAGGTCGGCGACCCCGTCGTCGCGAACGCGATCGTCCTGCTCAGCGACGGGCTCTACGCGCACGCCGCGCTGAGCAGCGACGTGCTCGGGCGCGTCACCGGTGGCGCCCCCGCGGCCGACGACGCCGCGGACGCCGCGGGCGAGGACCTCGCCTTCCGCGGCCCGCGCCCGGGCGACGACGTCGACGACCTCCTCCAGATCATCGGCGAGCTGGTCGCGCTGCGACGTCCGGGCCGGGCGCAGCAGCGCATCGAGGACTGAGCGGGCGGAGGCGAACCCGCACCCACGCCGCCCGGCTTCAGCGTCACACCTGCGCACCCCAGTACTGCTCCCGGTCCGCGCCCCCGCTCAAGCCGCGTCACGCGATCACGGAGCCCGAGTCCGTCGCGCGCGCTCGCGGTCGCCCGACGACGGTGGTCGGGTCCGCCCGCGACCAGCCTCCTCACTCGTCTCTTCGAAGAGGGCGCGTCAGCCATCGAGCAGGAGGACGCCGCCGCACAGCCGAGCAGGGCCGAGCGGTCACCGCGCTGACGACACTCTCGGAGTACCACGCGGACGACTATTTCGACGACGTCCGTGAAAGTTGGGACGAGTGATCGTCGGCGACGCGAACATCGTGATCGCTGCCTCCAACCCGTGGGACGTGCACCACGCGGAAGTGACGGCGATCGTCCTCGAACACGGACCCGACAGGATCGTGGTCCACTCCCTCACCCTGGCCGAGGTGCGGGTCGGACCGGCCGGTGCGGGCGCGTACGTGCGAGCGCGCCACCTGCTGGAGGCGGCCGGTTTCCGGCTCTCGGCCGAGGGTGAGCCCACGCCCGAGGACTTGCTCTCGTCCGCGCGGCCGCGCCACTAGGCCGTGTTGCTAAAGGTTGCTGGGGAAGAGCCGGATGTCCGACGCTGGAATGGCGACTCGTGCTCCGAGCATGCCGTCGGGTGGGGGACCGACCATCTCGAGCAGCGTGATAGCGGGCCCCGAGCGCAGAACAGCCACGCCGTCGCTCTCTACCCGTTCGATGACGCCATGCAGCGATCCCGGAGGCAGCTCTCCAGCAGCGGTTCCGATGACGACTTCCGCCCACTGACAGGGCGCGCAGTCGATCTCGACGTCGATGACGTCGCCGACAGCGGGCGCCGGGCCCCGCCAGGTCGCGCCGAACCTGCCAGCAGGCGAGTCGACGACAACGGGCGGCGACGGGCCGACATCAACAGACCGCACCTCGATCCGCATACCCCGTCCTTCGTGTTGAAGCGTCCACCAAGTGTGCTTCACGGGGACGTCCAGATCGGACGGACGCACCCGGCCAGGTCGGGGTTACCGAATGATGCTCTGCATCCAGTGGAGTGTGGCGGCGAGGCATTGACCGGAGTGGTGGTTGCGGGCGGTCTTGTCTGATCGCATCGCGAGCCCGCGCCACTGCTTGAGCTTGTTGAAGCAGCGCTCGACGACGTTGCGGCCCCGATAGCGCTCACGCTGCTGTTTGAGTCGCCCCGGTGAGTCCGGAGACTCGGGGGGTTGCGTCAGGCCGGGACGGCTTGGCGCTGTCGGTGACTGTAGTAGAACGCTTCGGCCTCGATCGGGGTGAGGTCGTCGATGGACCCGTGGGTCCGTTCGGTGTTGAACCAGTGGACCCACTCGAGGGTCGCCGCCTCGACCTGGTCGCGCCCCTTCCACGGTCCCTCGCGGTGGATGAGCTCGGTCTTGTAGAGCCCGATCTGGGACTCGGCCAGCGCGTTGTCGTAGGCGTCGCCGACGGACCCGACCGAGGCGTCGATGCCGTGCTCGATGAGCCGGTCGGTGAACGCGATCGAGGTGTACTGCCCAGGCTCAACCGGTGGTCGCAACACCCGAGGTCAGGAGGGTGTCATGGGACGACCATCGAGATGGGAGACCGAGGTGGCCAAGCGCGGGCCGATGCGGTCACCGGGTCATCCGGGTCACCACCGCGCGAAGGAGCGCGAGTTCTGGGACGAGGTAGCCACGGGGAAGTTGCCGCGGGAGGCCGCGGACGCGGTGGGCGTGGCGCAGGCCGTGGGTCAGCGGTGGTTCCGCCACGCTGGCGGCATGACGCCGTACTCCTGGCCCTCACCGTCGGGCCGGTATCTCTCGTTCGCGGAGCGCGAGGAGATCGCGATCCTCAACGCGCTCGGCAAGGGCGTCCGCGAGATCGCTGCCGCGCTCGGGCGGAGCCCGTCAACGATCTCCAGGGAGCTACGCCGCAACGCGGCAACCAGGAGCGGCAAGCTCGACTACCGGGCGTCGGTGGCTCAGTGGAAGGCGGAGCTGTATGCCCGTCGGCCCAAGACCGCGAAGCTCGCGGCGAACCTGAGGCTGCGGCAGTACGTCGAAGATCGGCTCTCTGGTCAGATCCGCATGCCGAGCGGCGTGATCGTCGCCGGCCCGACGGAGCGGGACTGGAAGGGCTTGAACAAGCCGCACCGGCAGGACCGTCGTTGGGTCCACGCGTGGAGCCCAGAGCAGATCTCCAACCGGCTGAAGGTCGACTTCCCCGATGATGAGTCCATGCGGATCAGCCACGAGGCGATCTACCAGGCCTTGTTCATCGAGGCCAGGGGTGCGCTCAAGCGCGACCTCATCCTCTGCCTGCGCACGGGGCGGGCGCTGCGGATGCCTCGCGCCCGCGCCAAGCGGGTGGCCTGGGCGCACGTCACCCCCGACGTCCTGATCAGCGAGCGGCCCGCCGAGGCCGAGGATCGGGCAGTCCCAGGTCATCACGAGGGTGATCTGATCATCGGCATCAACAGGTCAGCGATCGGGACCGTCGTGGAACGCACGACGGGCTTCACGACCCTCGTCCATCTCCCGCGAGAGGCAGGGTGGCGCGAGCAGCCGATCGTCAAGAACGGGGTCGCTCTCTCGGGCTACGGGGCTACGTCGATGAGCAAGGCGCTGGCAGCGGCACTGACATCGATGCCCGACGACCTGAAGCGGTCCCTGACGTGGGACCGCGGCAAGGAGATGTCGGCCCACGCCCAGTTCACCATCGACACCGGCCTCAAGGTCTACTTCGCCGACCCCCGCAGCCCTTGGCAGCGAGGGACGAACGAGAACACCAACGGTCTGCTGCGTCAGTACTTTCCCAAGGGCACCGACTTGGCGCGGTGGGGACCGGACGACCTCACCGCCGTCGCCCACGCCCTCAACTCCCGCCCGCGGAAGAGACTCGGCTGGCGCACTCCCGCCGAGGCATGGAACGAGCATCTACTATCGCTCGAACAGCAACGTGTTGCGACGACCAGTTGAATCCGCCCTGGGACCCGGCATCGGTGTGGTGGACCAGCCCGGTCAGGTCCGTGACGCCCTCGGTGCGGCGGGTCCACATGCCCATCTCGAGGCAGTCGAGCACGAGGTCGGTGCGCATCGACGTCGCGGCCCGCCAGCCCAGGATGCGGCGGGAGAAGACGTCGAACACGAACGCGACGTAGACCATGCCCGACCACGTCGGCACGTAGGTGAAGTCCGCGACCCACAGCTCGTCCGGCTTGAACGCGGCGAAGTACCTGTCGACCAGGTCCCTTGGACGCGCCACCCGCGGATCGGCGACCGTGGTCACGGGTCGCCGGCCGCGCACGGCGCCGGCGATGCCGAGCTCGCGCATGAGCCGCTCGACGGTGCACCTGGCCACGTCGTGCCCGTTCCTGCGCAGCCGCAGCCAGAGTTTGCGGGCACCCAGGATGCCGCGCTTGGACCACTCGGCCCAGATCACGGCCTTGAGCTCCTCGTCCCGCAGCGCCCGCTTGGACGGGACCCGGTCCAGAGCCTCGTAGTACGTAGACGGGGCGATCTTGATGCCGTGCTCGGTGAGCACGGCACAGATCGGCTCGACTCCCCACCGCAGACCGCCCTCATCACGGTCCTTGTGCTCGGCGATGAACGCCACTACCTGGTCGAGGGACGGTCGAGCTCGGCCGCGAAGAAAGCCGACGCCGCCTTCAAGATCTCGTTCGCGCGCCGCAGCTCAGCGTTCTCCCGCCGCAACCGCCGTATCTCCGCCGACTCCTCCGACGTGACGCCGGGCCGCTGCCCACCATCGACCTGCGACTGACGGATCCACTTGCGCAGCGACTCTGGGGTCCCGATCCCGAGCTTCGAGGCGATCGCGCGGATCGCTTCGTACTCCGACCCGTAGTTGGGCTGCACCTCGGCAACCATCCGGATCGCCCGCTCACGCAGCTCCTGCGGGTACTTCGAGGTCCTTGCCATGACCATCATCCTTCCAAGGAATCAGGTCTCCGGACTCACCGGGGCGACTCAAGCCGTCTGAGCATCATTCCATGTCGGCGCGGTTGGGCGGGTTGGCGCCAGGACCGGAGACGGTGACGGTGGCGCAGTGTTGGAGCGGGGTGAGGGCGGCGGGCCAGGCCGTGATCGCCACCCTTCTCGTCACCAATCTGGTCACGCCTTCTCCACCCCGCCTCGGAGTCGTCGAGCGATGATGAAGTCATCCTTCATCAGGCTGCCCCGCGCCGGGGTCCGTGAATCATCGAGCACGACAAGCCGGACCTCAACGCCTGGATCGAGTGACGCATGGCCTGTCTTCGTGTTATCGATGAGCACCTCCGTCCCGTCGGATACGAGCGCGATCACTCCCCAGGGCATCCGGCGATCCACGGTGGCGGTGTACTCCTGATGCAGACGAGCACTCATTGAGCGGGCACCCACCCTCGATTCATAGTCAGTTCGCTGAAGCGACCAAGACGGTCCACCGGAATCGCCCATTCGATCCGAGCAGTCCCCCCGGGCCCCTGCCAGTCATATCGGTAGGCAACATCGGCGAACTCATCGAGAAATCCCGGGTCCATGTCATACCGGACCATTCCATCAGCGTAGCCCGGCATCCCGATGTAGTCGCCTGCCACGCTCCTCTCCCCAAAGTAGGCCGCTGCGTCACCATCCTGATGATTTAGCGGGTTCGGCCCTCCCGCCAGTTCGTCGGCCGCGTTCGAAGCCTTCGGTGTGCGGTAGATCGGGATCGCCGGAACCTCGTCCGCTGCCTTAGCGGCGTTGGTAAGCCGTGAGGCGTCGGCGAGGGCGTCGACACCTTCGATCGCTCCCTTGACGGCCCACTTGCCCTTGCCGAACCCTGGGATCAGGCCAACGGCCGCCATGGCGCAGGTGCCGAAGGACGGGTCCTCGTCACAGTCCATGACGCCGTCGAGCCCGGTCGCGTAGAGCATCGTCTGGACGTACCAAGGTTCAGAGTCGTGCCAGCTCACCCAGGCGTTGCACCGGGTCCGGTCCGGGATGAGCACCCATTCCTTCTCAAGCGGGTTCACCGTGGGAGCGAGCGTTGGCTTCGGCTTCACCAGGGAGACCGTGGGCTTCTTGAACAGCGATGCCTGGTGCACCGGAACTTGCGTCCACACCCCTCTCGGTTGGGACGCGCGCAGAGATGCCTGCTGCTTCTCGCCCGAAGCCATCGCCTGCGTGGTGCCGTACTTCCCGTCGATCAGCATGCCGATCAGCCCGGTCGGATCGAACATCGTTATCGGGGTGTTGTTCGCGTACGCGTAGGCCTGCCACTGCTGTGGGTCAGTGAGATCCATGACGGGGTCGACGCTGATGAAGCGCCCCAAGACCGAGTCGTAGTACCTCGCTCCGACCGAGATGAGCCCGGTGGCGTCTTCGACCTTGCCGAGGAACCCTCGATCCCCAGGGGTGTCCAACACCTCTCCGCGGCGCCCACCGAACGGATCGGCATACTTGCGCACCAGGGTGTACTTCGTGTTGTGCACCACGGCGAGCGGAGTGCCCTGCACGTCGTTCACGAGGGATGAGACTCCGCCCAGCCCGGGACTGTCACGCACGGCTACCGGCTGCCCACCGAACGCGTAGTACCGCGTCGCGGAGGTTTCCCCCGACCTGGGACCAGCCGTGTAGTGCGTGACCTCCTGCCCACCGGGCAGGTACAGAGTCGTCCCGGTCGCGTCGCGACGGACTAGGCGCGACCCGTCGGCGGTGTAGACGAACGACGCATCGCCAGTGCCGTACTGGCCCTCTTCACCTCCATCGGTTGCGGCCACATTCGTCAGGCGCCCCTCGGCGTCCCAATTCAGCTCTTGCGAGCCGGTCCCGAACGGGCGAGCGACCGTGTTGCCCGCCGCGTCGTACCCATAGTCGGCCGTGACCGTCGCGCCCTCTTCTCGTGTGGTCACGGCGCTGGTGAGCGCGTGCGGCCCCACGTTGGGGTCGGCCGGGCTCGGGCCATGGTTGTAGGCCGTTCTGAAGTTTCCGCTCGCCGCATGAGACGTCATCGAGGTGCGGTTCCCCATGACGTCGTAGGCGTAGTCCGTCCAGTACGGCGCCGGACCGCCCAGGGCACGGGTCGAGGGCTCTACCTGGCACGACCCTGTTCCTGGTGTCCAGGCCGACGTCAACCGCCGCAGGGCGTCGTAGGCGAAGCACTGGTTGTCGTCGACCGTCCCGGCCGCGCTTGGGTTGTCCTTGACCGACAAGACGTTCCCCGCGACGTCGTACTCGTACGACGTGTCCAGCTCGGTGCCGTGCACACGCTCGCGGTCCAGCGCGATCCGCTTCAGCCGGTGCGTCGCCTGTTCGTACTCGTACGAGACCACCGTCCCGAACGTGTTGCCCAGGTCCAGGACCGACTTCTCACCGAACGCCGTGTACCGCGCATCGGCGACGTACGCGCCCCAGCCGAACCCGGACCCCATCCACTCGGGCATCCCACGCTCGTCGTACCGTGTCGTGACCTCCTCTGCCCCCAGGCCACCGGCGGATGGGAGCGTCATCGTCTCCGGGGCACCGCCCGCGGTGTACGTGTACGACGTCGTGAACGACGACACCTCGCCCGACGCGCCACCAAGCACCGACGCCGGGACAGTCACCTTCGACCCGAGCAGCCGGTAGTTGACGTCGTACCCCGTCACCGAGGTTGTGTATCGGTCACCATCGACCAGCCGAGTAGAGGATGTCAGGTGACCCGCCGCCAACGTGTCGTACACCCACGACGCTCGCTCGAGTGCACCGGCCGGCCTTGTGACACTCGCTGGCGGTTGATAGGCGTCGCACGACGCCAGGACGTTCGCCCCGCTCGACTCGTGCAATGCCGTGCGACGACCCAGCACGTCGAACGACGACCACAGCGCGATCCCCCGCGCGTCCGTCGACACGACGACCTGGCCCGCGTCGTCGAACACGCTCGTCGCCACACCCCTGTCCGGGTCGTGGCTGCAGATCTGCCGACCCAGCACGTCGTACCGGTACGACCACGTCGTCCCCTGCGCGTCCTTCACCCACGCGAGGTTGTCGGCCTTGTCGTACCCGTACCGCGTGGAGACGAATTCTCCGCGAGCGTTCGCAGTCAGGTGCTGACGCAGCTCCGTCGTTCGCCCGCGAGGATCGGTAATCGTCGTGATCGGTGTCCCGCCACCTGCCGTCAGGTCGATCCCGTCTGCAGCGTTCGTGTCGTGCGGAGGGATGACCGTGACGCGGTCCCCACCGTGAATCGTGGTCGTCGTCCACTCGACCTTCGGCGAGTCCGGCGCCGCGGCACCTTCGCGCCACTGCCACGTCGACGACGTCTGACGCCCCGCGCCGTCATACTCCATTTCCGTGCGGCCCGGGACTGCCATGTCCGTCGGATCGTCCTCGCCCTGCGGCAGCAAGAGCTTCACGGCTGACGCGTTCGCCGGAATAGTATCCGGCGTGAACCACGGGTCGTTGACCCGGTACACCAGGCCACGGGAGTCATAGAAGCGGTCAGTGACGATCGTGCCCGGAGTCGTCCGGTCCGCCGACGGCGTCAGGGTCTGTCGCTCGCGCAGCAGACCGTCGAAGAGCGCGACGGTGTCCGTGTACGTCTTCCCATCCCAACCGAGCGATGACGTCACCGCGCCATTAGGACCGTCCGAGCGCACCAGGTACCGGTAACGGACGGATGGCGACTTGCCATCGCGATCAGGACCCCAGCCCGCGATGATCCGGCCGAGCGCATCGAACGCGCTCCGCGTGATCCGCCCATTCGGGTCCGTCACCCGCGTGGGAGCTCCCCACGCGGGGTCGAGTGCGCTCGTCGTGACCAAAGAGACGCCGCCTTCGCCGTCCGGGTCCGGCTGAATCGTCGAGACCAGCGTGGCGACACCGAACTCGTCCGCGTCGAGCACGCGGTCCCCGTCACGGTCGTTGTACGTCGTCGTCGTTGCTCGTCCTAGCGCGTCCTTGACTGTGTGCGGCCGCCCGTACGCGTCGTACGTCGACGTACTTGTCAAGAGGAACTGCGCCGCGCCGGCTGCGTCGAATCCGCGTACCTGTTGCGTTCCTGTCACCAAGCCGCGCGTGGGCGCAGTCGTCCCATAGCCGTGCCCGTCGTAGGCGAACCGGGACCACCCGATGACGTGTGCTGCGTCCGCCGCCGTGCCACACGGTCCCGCCACGGTGACTTCCTCGGCTACCGGCCCGAGCAAGTTCGAGGTCAGGTTGCGCGCGTAGGTCGTCGTCGTGCAGCGGTCGTCCACACCCGTGGAGATGTCGCCGTCGTCATGGAGCTTGATCGGCATGCCGTGGGCATCGAACTCAGTGCGCTCACGCGTGACGAGTACGCCCGCGCCGTCCTCACCGGTATCCGTGACGTGCGAGGTCGATTCAGAGACCCCGGTCCGGTAGGCGGTCTTGCCCCCTGCGGAGACCGTGGCGGTGCGGACCGGCGTGGTGATCGACCAGCGCACACGGTCCGAGTCTGACGACCCGCCGGAGAACATCGTTTGTCGTCGGATCATGCCGGCGAACTGCTCGTAGTCCTTGACTCCGTCGACGGTCGCGCCGCGCGTTCCGCCGGACGCACTGCGGTCGTCGTGCATTCCCTGGAAGTACTGGTATCGCGTGTGGAGGCGCTCCTGCGCCGTGATGTCACTCGAGTCGACGTCACCGGTGTACACGTCCACGGTGCCGTAGCCGCGCCAGACGCCCCACGTGCGGTGCTTGTCCTTGGTCAGCGGGCTGTCGTCCCAGGCCCAGGCAGCGGTCGACTCGTCATAGTCGTAGGTCGTCGTCGTCGGTGCCGAGCGTTCGGTGCGTCCGTCGGCACGCGTGGTCGTCACGACGTACTTGTTGAACCACTCGACCCGCGGCTCATTCCCGCCTTCCGGGGTCCAGAACGCCGGGAAGCACCGAGTTCGGTTGTCGGCTGGCGAAGGGTGCTGCGCGGTGCAGTCGACGTCCGAGTACGTGACGTCGACGACCCCGCCGGACTCCGTGACGACCTTGCCGATGCGCCACCGATTCATGACGGGCGAGCGGTCGCCCGCCGCCACCCAACGGTTCGCTAGCTGGACGCCGTCGAACCGGACCGGCTCCAGGGTGAGTTGCTTGTTGTCTGGCACCCCGTCCTTGTTCTCGTCCGCCGTGGTCGCGGCTGCTGTCGCGCGTCCGGAGTGCGTGACGCTGGACAGCCACAAGACTGGGTCCGTCCCGTCGCCCGTATTCGGGAAGGTGTGCTCCAACGCCCACGAGTCGACCGCCCGCCAGGGCGCCCCGGCCGAGTCACGGACCGCGGTCTGGACGTCCACGAGCCGCTTCGTCGTGAAGAACACCGGTGACCCGATACCGGGGCACCCCGCCTTCTCGCAGATCAGGTCGAGCGGGACGTCGGGCCAGTGCGAACCGTTTGCGGGCTCGCGGTTACTGGTGTCACATGCGAAACCTCCGCTGGGAAGGCATCGCTCCGCGGTCGTGAACGAGACCTTGAGGGGCGCGGATGACGGATTGTCGCCGGCTCGCGTCCCGTAGAGGATCTCCTTGAGCACGCCACCGCGCTCGTAGGCGGTGTCCGCGTTCCACGACAGGCGTGAGTAGTAGTTGGTCTCAGGAGAGTAGAGATAGGTCAGGGTGTTGGCGTGGAGGTCTTCGACGCGGTCGAGATTCCAGCGCCATCCCGTGTTGACGACCTTGCCGTCCTTGGTGCAGACAGAGTCCTTGAACAGAGCCTGGTGGCACGGCTCCCCCACGTGGTTGCCAGACACCGGCACGCCCCACGCCGATTGCTGGCCGGCGTCCTCACGCCCGAAGGTGTAGCGGGTTCCGTCCGTCGTCGTGACGACGAAGTACTCCCCGTCGCGCACACCGTTGGAGGCACCGGTGAACCTCTCAACCTTGGTTCCGTCGTCGGCTTCGAGCCGCCACACATCGTGGCCTGCGCTCGTCGTCGCCGCGGTGTCCTTGACCAGCTCTCCGGAGCCGCCACTGAACGAGAGCGACAGGTGGTCCCCCGACCAGCAGAGTCCGCGAGAGGTGTCATCGCTGTTCGCCCCGGCCGCATCATCCTCGCTGCAGCCGAGGTAGCTTCGCTCGATGTAGCCGGATCGCAGGTCCCACCCGTCGCCGATCCACGACGACTGGTTGTTGCGGCCGGAGGTGCGCCCGTCCACGCTCCCCGAGGAGTATGCGAGCCCGAGTGCCGGTTCCAGGCCACCGGGCGACGGCGGTACCGCCATCGGGTACGACCACGAGAAGTCACCAGACTGCGCCGACACCTGCCAGGTCGACGACGACGAGAGGCTCGTCGCTGCCCAGTCCCCCGACGGGCCTGATGTGCCTGCAGTCAGCGCGAACGACGCCCCGCCACCAGCTGTGGATGTCGACGCGCGCATCGTCGAGCCGCTATCGCTTGGATCTGCTTCGACAGACTCCGTCGACGGTAGGACCAGGTCAGCGCTCAGCGTGCGGGTCTGGACGTCGTTCTCGACCGGGACGCGTTCGGGCCGGCACTCGGCGAGGTCGGGTGTCGTCGCGTAGCAGTCGGGCAGGCGCCATAGACCGAGGCGCGACGCCCAGTCGCCGCCCGCGGCGTTCGCGAAGTCCGCGTAGGACAGCTCGACGTGCACGGGCGCTCCGCCCTCGTCGGTGAGCGCCGATGTCGTCGCGACAGCAGACTGCAAGGCTCCCGCCTCGGGCTCGGCCGACACCGCGGCGAGGTCGAGCAGCACGCCGGTGATCCCTGACGAGGCGGCAGCCTCCGGTGACGCGACGTCGACCTGGACCTCGGCCGGAGCCTGGTCCTCCTGACCGTCGACCGGCGTGACCGCCAGCGGCAGACCACCGACGACCGGAGGCTGCGCAGTGGCACCGCGCGCGAACGCGGACGGCGGGGGCTGGACGGCCACCGTGCCGGAGCCGCCGGGTGGCAGGTCCGCACGGGGGTCCACCCCGGGCATCTCGGCGGGTACCGGCAGGTCCGCCGTCAGCTCCGCGTCCGCGCCCACGGGCGCCTCGACCTCGACCGCGTCGGCGACCGCATCACGGTGCTCCGCGCGGGAGGCGAGCGAGTCGTCCGCGGTCGGTGCGGGCTTGGGCGTGTACACGACCGTCACCGAGGCGTCGGAACCCCGGTACCGCTTCCAGGACTGGGTCATGTCCGTCTCGTTCGCAGCGCGCAGGCCCAGTGACATCACCGAACCGCCGGTGTTGGCGAGCGCCTTGGCGGCCTTCGTCGCGTCGAAGTCGATCCACCGGTCCTTGTGGCTCGCGCAAGCGGGCTTGTGCGCAACCGTCTGGGACGACAGGTGCGAGCGGAAGAGCTGGGCGAAGCCCGCCCACTGCGACGACTCGCCGTACGGGTCGATCGCCCAGAGCTGGACCTCACGGGGGTTGCAGTCCCACGAGTGGCTGCCGAACACGCGGAACGTCGCCGACGTCACCTCGGCCTCGTCGAGGTCGCCGACGGCGTCGAGGCCACCGAACTGCCAGCCGAGCCGGAACACGACCTTGCTCGCGTCGCACGCGGCGACAAGGGCGTTGTCGCACACCCCGACGCCCTCGGTGTCCGGGTACATGAAGCGGCTGGTCACGTTCGGCGTGCCCGTGCTGACCATCGTCCACGAGCTCGGTGAGGCGCTGATCTGCGGGTCGATGTAGACCGGCCACCGGGTGTCCTGCGCGCCGATCAGCTCAGCATCGGGCGCGAAGCTGACGGTCGCGTCCCGACTCGCCGCGGCATCGGAGCCGCTGGGAAGCTCGGGCGCGGGCGTGATGACGGACTCGAGGACGCTCACCGCGTCACCCGGGACCGGGACTTCCGTCCGCGCGACCGCCGCTGCGTCGAGTGCCGCAGCGGGATCTCCCGCCGAGGTGTCGAGACCGAGCACTGTCACGACCTGGTCGTCCGGAGCGAGAGCGGGCGACGGCTGGACGAACAGCGACCCTGCGTCAGCGGAGAGCCCCGACGTCCCACCACGCAGGAGCGGTGACGGAGCCGGGGCGGTCGCCCGCTCGATCACGTCGTCCCCGCGCGAGTCCCACATCGTCACGGCGGGCGACGTGAAGACCGGGTTCCCCCACTCGTCGGAGACGACGAAGCCCCCACCGGCGCTCGCGCGGACGTCGAGACCGTCCGACGTCGTGACCGGGTACGCGAGCCGCTGCAATCGCGGGTCGGCCGCAGCCTCCGGCGACTCCACACGCAGCACCTGGCGGATCCCGGTGCCGTCGTCGTTGACCGTCACGATCAGGTCGACGCCGGGGAGCACCTCGGCGTAGGTCACCGCGTCGCCGTCCACGACCGGCGTGGTCAGGGGCAGCGGGGTGTCGAGAACCAGCTCGTGGCCCTCCCTGCCGACCACGGCGAGCGGCTGCCCCGGTCCGCTCGCGAACGAGATCGGCCACACGGGTGCGCGCACGTCGAGGCGTGCGTCCGCGCCCGCGACGCTCTCGACCCGCGTGTCCACGGGCATCCACGCACCGTGGACGGCGGTCCGCGTCGCCGAGGCGCTCGACGTCACCTCGACGGTCCCGTCGCTGCGCGCCGTGATGGTCTGCCACGGGGTCCGCGCGCTCGTCAGCTCCAGGTCGCGCCTGCAGTCCTGGGCGAGCTCGGCGGCTGCGAGCGGTTCGTCCGGGACGACGGAGCAGTCCGGACCGGCACTGGCCGTCGGGGCCACGAGCACCGAGACGAGGAGCGACCCTGTGACCGCAGCGGCGACCACCGCCCGGAGCGTCGACGTCGCACGTGTCACCTTCGCGCCGCGCACTCCGCGCAAGCCCACGGCTCCACCCGCCCGTGCCTGTCCGACCACCGTCTTCCTCGCCTTCGTCACACCGTCTCGTCGGGACCGGACACGCTCAGTCATCGATCGGCTCCGTCGGGTCGAGAGCCACGACGCCACCGGGGAAGTCGCCGGCCTCGGCGCCCTGGCACAGGCGTCGGATCTTCGACTCGGCGACGACCTGTCCGGAGAACACGCGCACGTCGTCGATCACCCCGGGCCACAGCTCTGCCCCCACGCCCTGGACCTTGGCCCGGCCGACCGTGAAGCTCCCGTTGGCGGCCCACTTCTGCGTCAGGCTCGCCGAGTTCCCCGCGAGCGGTTCCCCACGCGTCGGGTCGTCGGGATTCCCGATGTCGCAGGCCCACATCCGCACCGTCCCGGCGGTCGCGTTGCGCTCGCCCACCAGGAGCGTCCAGCGTTCCTCCGTGGCCGCGAGAGGGGCGATCGACCTGGCCACGGTCGCCGACCCGTCGGCGCTCGGGACGGACATCGCCCAGCAGCCCCTCGGCACGGTGCACCCCGCCTCACCAGCCGGTCGGTAGCCGAGTGCGAACCCGCTCGAGACCTTCCCGTCCTGGGCAACCGCCGTGTAGGCCTTCCCGTACGCGGTCGCTCCTGCCGAGAGCCGGACGATCGCGGCGACCGTGTAGCTCTTCGTCGTGTCCACGACGGCGACGGTCGTGGACGCCGAGGCGGTCGCTCCGTCCAGCGTCATCGCGAGGTCCGGGGCGTCGACCGCGCGTGCACCGAAGAGCTGGTGCGGCCCCGCCACCTGGCCCGTCCCGCCGGACAACGTCAGCGGGTGCTTTCGGCTGGCCGACGACGTGTCGGACGCCGAGAGGTCGGTCAGTCCGTCGTCGAACAACCACAGGCCTGTCTCGACGGGATACGCGACGTCGAACGTGTACGTGGTGACGGCTGAGGACAGACCCGACTTGTCCACCGACGTCACGTAGAGCGTGACCGGACCGGTCGTCGTCGGCGTGAACGAGATCTGGCTGCTCGCCGGCGTCCCGCAGTCGGCGAGCTGGTTCGCGGAGACGAACGAGCACTGGAACTTCAGGACATCGGTTGCCGTGCCGACCCCGAGCGTGAACTTCCCCGTCATCCCCACGCCGCCGGCCTCGTCCCCCGTGCGGTAGACCGCGTCGACCCCGGTCGTTACGGGTGTCACCGTGGGCTTGACGGGCGCCGTCGTGTCCACCGTGAAGGTGCAGCTCTTGGCGGGGCCCGTCGCACCCAGCGCGTCACCGATCGAGGAGTACCAGGTGTACTTGACGTTCTCCTTGAGAGTGGTCGACACCTTCCACGTGATCGTCGACCCGCTCGCGTACGTCGCCGTCGGCGGGTTCGAGGACGCGACCTTGGTGCTTCCCTCCCAGACCTCGAAGTTCGCGCGGATCTTCTCGCCGGTCACGGGCGAGTCGGGGTCGCTCCCGACCACGGAGAGCGTCGGGGTCTTCGACCGCACCCACGGGTTCTCGCACCCCGCCGCGGGATCGGACACCTTCATGCTCGTCGGGGCACCGGGCGCCGAGTTCGCCCAGACGACCGAGAGCGTCGCCTGGTAGCCGTACCGGTGCCAGCCGTCCGCGCTCGACTCGTTCGCGGCGCGCAGCCCGAGCGTGAGCTGGCTCGCATTCGCCTTCGCCGTCTCCTGGGCTCCGCCCTTCGCGTCGAAGTAGATCGTGCGCTGGTTCCCGCACGAGGCCTTGTGCGCGACCGTCTGCGACGAGAGGTGCCGGATAAAGCTCAGGTTGTTCCAGCTCGTCCCGGAGTGGATCCCGCCCGTCCACCAGAGATGCACCTCGGTCGCGGTGCAGCTGTACGAGTGGTCACCGAACACACCGAACGTCGCCGAGACGATCTGGGCGGGATCCAGCGCCCCGATCTTGCCGAGGTTGTCGAACTGCCATGCAGACCGGTTGACACCCGACCCGTTGCAACCGGTGCCCGGGCAGAGGCCCGCGCGCAACGTCTCGTCGGTCGGCTTCCAGTGCACCGTGGTCGGCCAACCTGACTGCACGTACGCCCAACCCTGCAGGCTCCCGGTCCAGCTCGGGTCGATGTACACCGGCCAGGTCGTCTCTGCGACTCCTGACAGGAGCTCCTCGTCCGGGGTGATCGTGAGCGCTGCGCCGTCCGCGGAGAGCGTCGTCGCGAGCGGGACGACCGTGTCGCCCTCGGCCGGTGCCACCGTGCGGTCGACCACCAGCGGTGCGTCGGACGCTGCGCTACCCCGCGCGGCGACCGCACCGCCAGCCGACGAGGAGCTGCGCGACCCGCTCCCTGCCGACGCCTCGTCCTCCGCCCCGCTGAGCAGGGCGTCACCGGACGAGTCCCAGGCATGGGGCACAGGTGACCGGAAGATCGTGCTCCCGGTCGACGGCTGGACCACTTCGTGGCCGTCGTCGCCGGCCACGAGCTCGAGCCCGGCCGAGACCTCGACCGGGAACGTCAGCTCGGCGAGCGCGGGGTTCGCCGCCGCCTCGGGGGTGTCGACCTGGATGACCTCCCGGAAGCCCGTGCCGTCGTCGTCGACCGAGACGACGAGCGAGATGCCGTCGTCCCCCAGCACTCCCGGGTAGACGACCTTGCCCTCGCGAATCTCGGGCTCGGTGAGGTCGAACGGGGCGTCGAGCTCGAGCACGTGCCCGTCCCGCTCGATCCGCGCGAGCGGCTCGCCGGGAGTGCCGTCGCTGAAAGACATCGGATAGGCAGGCGCCGCGACCACCAGGCGCCCGTCCTCCGGTTCAGCGGCGATCGTGGTGTCGATGTCACCCCACGTCCCGTCGTCCGCCTGCGCGCGGACCGCCCCCGTGCTGGTGTCCCAGCGGACATACCCCTCGGGCGTCGCGAACGACGTCTCGAACTCAGAGCGTCCCCCGGTCCACTCGACGTCATGGCCGCACTCCTCCGCGAGAGCAGCGGCCTCCTCGAACGTCGGGGCCCCGGCCTCGCATGTTCCGCTCGGACCAGGGCCTGTCGTCCCGGCGGCCTCTGCGGCCCCCGGATCGAGGTCGATCGTCGCCGCCGAGGCGACGGTCGCGAGCAGCGCGCCGACGACTCCGAGCGCCACGACCCGCCGTGCTCGGTCGGGACACCATGGCCTCGCCGTGATGCTCAGAGCGCGCGAGAAGTATCCCTGCCCGTTCCCGGACATGCGTCACCGTCCTGCCGTCGAACCGTCGAGACCACCTGATGCGTGGCCTCCGACGGACAAAGCGACATCAATGACGCATCCGTGATTCATGTCACGCGCGGCAGAACATACACCACCCAGGCATCACTCAGGAAAGTCGTGTATCCGGGCGAAACGGACGCCGTCTCGACCGCGGGTCGCACCCACGAGAGAGCGTCTCAGCCGTCGTAGGCCACGCGCAGCGGACCGAGGTCGAGCTTGGCTTGCGTCATCATCACGTCGACGACGCGCTGGACGCGGGCGGTGTCCGGGTCCTGGAGCATCGCGAGGAACTCGACGGGGACCACCTGCCACGACAGCCCGAACCGGTCCTTGAGCCAGCCGCACTGCGACTCCTGGCCGCCGTCGGTGAGCGCGGCCCAGTACTCGTCGACCTCGTCCTGCGACTCGCACTCGACGACGAACGACACCGCCTCGGTGAACGGGAACTGCGGGCCGCCGTTGATGGCCGCGAACCGGTGCCCGGCGAGCTCGAAGTCGGCCGACACCGCCGTCCCGTCGGGCTGGCGGAACACGTCGCCGACCTTCGCGTCGGGAAAGACGCTCGAGTAGAAGGTGACGGCCTCCTCGAGGTTGCCGTCGAACCACAGGCTCGGCACGATCGCGCGCATCGTCGTCTCCGTTCGTCACAGGTCTCACGGGCGGCCGGGCGACCGTCCTCACCGTTCCGACGCGCGCCGGCCCCCGAACTCACCGCACGGCGCGGGATGACGCCCGGCAGCAGGGTCTCGACCCCTAGGCGGACGCCTTCTTGCGCGTCGTCCTCGCCGTCGTCTTCGACGTCGTCTTCTCCTTGGACGACGACGAGCGGCTCGAGGTCTTCTTGGCGGCGGGCTTCGAACCCTCGTCCTTGGTCCCCGTGCTCTTCGCCCGGGAGCCCGAGGAGCTCTTGCTCGACGACGAGGCGGCCTTGCGCCCCGAGCCGCCCTTCGCCGTCGACCCGCCGGACGACCCCGACCCGCTCGTGCGGCTGCTCTTGGACGACGCGACCGACTTGCGCAGCGCCTCCATGAGGTCGATCACCTCGGCGCCCTCGCCCTCCTCGGGCTGCTCGCCGAAGGTCTCGGCGGTGTCGAGCGCGTCGCCCTGCTCGAGCTTGGCCTCGATGAGCTGGCGGAGCTGTGCCTGGTAGTCGTCCTCGTACTCCTCGGGCGTGAAGTCGGCCTCGAAGCTCGCGACGAGCTGCGCCGACATGGCGAGCTCCTTCTCGGTCACCTTCGCCTCGTCGTCGAGCGAGGGGAACGCCGCCTCGCGCACCTCGTCGGCCCAGAGCAGCGTCTGGAGCACGAGCACGTCGTCGCGCACGCGCATCGCCGCGAGCCGCGTGCGCTGACGCAGCGCGAACTTCACGATCGCGGTCCGGTCGGTCTCCTCGAGCGTGCGGCGCATGAGCACGTACGCCTTGTTGGACTTGGAGTCGGGCTCCAGGTAGTAGCTGCGGTCGAGCAGCAGCGGGTCGATCTGCTCGCTCGGCACGAACTCGACGACCTCGATCTCGCGGCTGCGCTCGGCGGGGAGCGCGGAGAAGTCCTCGCTCGTCAGCACGACCGTGCGCTCGCCGTCGTCGTACGCCTTGTCGATGTGCTCGTAGGGCACGACCTCGCCGTCGATCTCGCACACGCGCCGGTAGCGGATGCGTCCGCCGTCCTTGTCGTGCACCTGGTGCAGCGGCACGTCGTGGTCCTCCGTCGCGGAGTACACCTTGACGGGGACGTTGACGAGGCCGAACGTGATGGCGCCCTTCCAGATGGCCCTCATGCGTCCATGGTGGCGCCCCGCGCGCCTGCCCGCGAGGGGTGGCGGCGCTGGGTCGCGTGCGGGCGACGCCCGCGGGCGGACCGACGACGCCGCGTGTGGGTGGCCCGCGGCACCATGGTCGGGTGGCGGGGACGAGGTTCGAGTTCGAGGCAGAGCTGTGGCGGTGGGAGGCGCGCACCGACAGCTGGGTGTTCGCCGCGCTGCGCCGCTCCCGCCCGCGGGGTTCGGCTCCGTCAAGGTCGAGGTGACGCTCGGGGCGCAGCGCTGGTCGACGTCGGTGTTCCCCGACGCGCAGCGCAAGACGTTCGTCGTGCCCATCAAGGCCGCGGTGCGTCGCGCCGAGGGCGTCGACGTCGGCGACCGGGTGACGATCGGCGTCGAGACCCTGCTCTGACGGGCGTCAGCCGAGCAGACCGACGTGCAGCGCGCGCAGGACGGCGCGCGTGCGGTCGCGCGTCCCGAGCTTGAGCAGCACGGTCGACACGTGGTTCTTCACGGTCCCCTCGGCCAGGAAGAGGGCGTGCGCGATCTCGCGGTTGGAGAACCCCGCCGCGACGAGGCGGAGCACCTCGAGCTCGCGGTCGGTCAGCTCCTGCACCGCGCCGGCGCCGTCGTCCAGGTCGTCGGCGGGGACCGTCCCGGACCGCACCGCCCGCAGGAGGCGGTCGGTGATCGACGGCTGCACGAGCGTCCCCCCGGAGGCGAGCGTGCGGACGGCGCCCGTGAGCTGCTCGAGCGTCACGTCCTTGAGGAGGTAGCCGCGGGCCCCGGCGCGCAGCGCCCGGAGGACGAGCGCGTCGTCGTCGAACGTCGTGAGCACGAGCACCGGCACGTCGTCCCCGGCCTCGCGCAGCGCCTCGAGCGCCCAGATCCCGTCGTGGCGCGGCATGCGCAGGTCGAGGAGGACGACGTCGGGAGCGTGCTCGCGCACGGCCGCGAGCGCCGCCGACCCGTCCTCGGCCTCGGCGACGACGTCGACGTCAGGCGCCAGCTCGAGGAGGCTGCGGATCCCCTGCCGCACCAGGGTCTGGTCGTCGACGAGCAGGACGCGCACCGCGGCGTCGCTCATGCGCCCGTCACCGTGGGGCGCACCGGACCGGTGCCGCGCGGGATCGCGTGCCCGGTTCCCCCGGCGCGGCGGTGCTCGGCGAGCGCCGCCTCGCGCTCGGGGGCGAGCTCGACCTCGACGCGGAACCCGCCCCGGCCGTCGAGACGGACGGTCCCGCCCGCGGCCCGGACCCGTTCCTCGATCCCCCGCAGCCCGTTGCCCGGCTCCACCCGGGCGGCTCCCCACCCGTCGTCCTGCGCGACGAGCCGCACACGGCCCTCCTCGGCGGTGACGGTGACGTCGAGCACGGTCGCCTCCGCGTGCCGGATCGCGTTGGTCAGCGCCTCCTGGACCACGCGCACGAGCACGACCGTCTGCTCCTCGTCGACCGTGACGTCGTCGTCGACGGCGACCCGCACGCGCGGCACGGTCACCCGCTCGACGAGCGAGCCGAGCGACTCCTCCAGGCTCGGCGCGTGCCGCCGGAGCTCGCCGACGGTGGCGCGCACGTCGCCGAGCAGCTCGCGGGCGACGTCCTTGGCCCGCACCACGTGCTCGCGGGCCCGCTCGCCGTCCTGGTGGCTCGCCGTCTCGAGCTCGAGCGCGAGCACGGTGAGCTGGTGGCCGAGCACGTCGTGCAGCTCGCGCGCGATCCGCAGGCGTTCCTCGGAGCGCGTCGACTCGTCCCGCAGCACGGCCGCGGCGCGCAGCTCGACGTGTGCGACGGCGAGCTGCTCGCGCATGCGCCGCTCGCGCTGGAGCGCGAGGGTCGAGCCGACGCTCGCGACCTGCAGCAGCAGGTAGATCGTCGCGGTGAGCAGGGCGTCGGTGACGGAGCCGCGCAGCCCGACCGCGACACCCACGACGACGACGTTCACGGCGACGACGACGGCCACGACGGGGACGGGGACGACGTACACGCTCAGCGCCGCGACGACGACGAGCAGGATCGGGAGCCAGCCCGCGCCGGGGGCCGTGAGCACGAGCGTCGCGACGAGCACGACCTGCGCGCCGAGCAGCGTGTGCGCGCGGGGCGTCGCGAACCCCGACCCGAGGACGATCCCCACGGTGACGAGGACGAACGCGGCGAACACCGCGAGCCAGGCAACGACGGGGAGCGTCAGGGCACCGGGTGCGGCGATCGGGACGAGCGCCCCGATGCCGAGGATGACGACGAGCATCGCGATGCCCGCCCACACCTCCGGGTCGGTCCGTCGCATCCCTCCACCCTACACGTGCCGGAAGTCATGGGCGGGGTCGGTGACGACCGGCACGCGCGGGACGGTCGCCCCGGTCCCTAGCGTCGGAGCAGCACCCGGGCGGGACCGCCCCGACCGGCCGCGCACGCCGCGGACGAGCAGGAGGACGACATGGACGCCGTCGACGCCCGGAACCTCACGAAGCGCTACCGCCGCAGGGGCGGGTCGACGACGGCGGTGGACGACGTCAGCCTCGTCGCCGTCGAGGGCGAGATCCTGGGCGTCCTCGGCCCCAACGGTGCGGGCAAGACGACCACGGTCGAGATGGTCGCGGGTGTGCGCCGCCCCGACCACGGGTCCGTGCGCGTGCTCGGCCTCGACCCGTTCACGGACCGCGCCGCGGTGCGCCAGGTGCTGGGGGTGCAGCTCCAGTCGGGGTTCCTGCACGGCGCGCTGACGGTGCGCGAGCTCGCACACCTCTACCGCACCTTCTACGGCGCGGGCCGCGACCCGGACGAGCTCGTCGCGACGCTCGGGCTCGAGGAGCAGCGCGACGTGCGCTACGAGCGGCTCTCGGGCGGCCAGCAGCAGCGGGTCGCGATCGTCCTCGCGCTCGTGGGCGACCCGCGCGTCGTGATCCTCGACGAGCTCACCACCGGTCTCGACCCGCAGGCGCGCCGCCAGGTGTGGGGCGTCGTCGAGGACCTGCGCGACGGCGGCGCGACCGTGCTCCTCGTCTCGCACCTCATGGAGGAGGTCGAGCGGCTGTGCGACCGCGTGACGCTGCTCGAGAGCGGTCGCGTCGTCGCGCACGACACCCCGGCCGGGCTGGTCGCGGCCGCCGGGCTCGGCCAGCGCGTGCGCTTCCGCGTCGCGCGGCCGCTCCCGCCCGCGCTCCTGGACCGCGTCGCCGGCGTGGAGGAGGTGGCGGTCCGCGGCGAGCAGGTCGTGGTGACCGGCCGGGGCGACCTGCTCCAGGAGGTGAGCACCGCGCTCGTGCGGGCCGGCGTCGTCGCGACGGAGACCCGGCTCGAGCGCGCGACGCTCGACGACGCGTTCCTCGCGCTGACGGGACGCCCGCTCACCGACGACCCGTCGGCCGGGCCCCGCGCGACGACCGCCCCGACCGAGGAGGCCGCATGACCACCACCGTCCCCGCCGTCACGACGCCGTCCGGGCGCCGCGCGCCGAGCAGGCCCGGGCCGCGCGCGTGGGCCGCCCTGGTCGGGGCCGAGGCCCGCATGGTCGCGCGCGACACCGCCGGGCTCGTCATGCCGTTCGGCATGCCCGTGCTGATCCTCGTCATGTACGGCGTCAGCGACGCCACGACGATCGCCGTCCCGGGCTCCGGGGGAAGGACGGCGTTCGACGTCTTCGTGATCCCGGTCGTGCTCGCCATCGTCGTCGGCATCATCGGCGTCATCAACATGCCGAGCTTCCTCGCCTACTACCGGCGGTCGGGGGTCCTCAAGCGCCTGTCCGTCACACCGGCCTCGCCCGCGATGGTGCTCGTCGCGCAGGTCGTGGTGAGCCTCGCCCAGACCGCCGGGGGCGTCGCGCTCGCCCTCGTCGTCGCGACGGTCGCGTTCGACGCGCGGCTCCCCGCCTCCCCGGGGGTCGCGCTCGGCGTGCTCGCCCTGGCGTCGGCGGCGATGTACGCGGTGGGGATGCTCGTGGCCGCCGTCGCGCCGACCCCGAACGCCGCGCTCGCGCTCGGCCTCGTCGCGTTCTTCGCGTTCGGGGCGACGGGCGGCATGTTCGGCGCCGTGTCGAACCTCCCCGAGCCGGTCGCGCGCGTCGGGGAGCTGCTGCCCTTCGGCGCCGCGGTGCAGGCGCTCGGCGACGCGTGGGCGGGGCAGCCGGTGGAGACGGCCCACCTCGTCGCGCTCTGCGGCGCTGTCGTCGTCGGCGCCGTCGGCGCGGCGCGCTGGTTCCGCTGGACCTGAGCCCGCTCCGCCGACCGGCGGCGCCGCCGACCCGCAGGGTAGGCGGCGTCAGCCGTCGTGGCGGCGCTCGTGGAACGCCTCGTCGGCGACCTGCGCCGTCCGCATGAAGCTCTCCATCACCTCGCGCGGCGTGGCGAGCTCGTCGGTGTTCTCCGTGGGCTCGGGTACGCCGTCGAGGCCGCGGACCTCGTCGTGGATGCGCTCCATGGTCGTGTCGAGGGTCGCGGCGACGTCGGCCGCGAGCTTGAGGGCGTCGGTGAGGTGCTGCGGCACGTCCCGCTGGTACTTGTAGTAGATCTTGTGCTCGAGGCTCGCCCAGAAGTCCATGGCGATCGTGCGGAGCTGGATCTCGACCACGACGTCCTCGACGCGGTCCGACAGGAACACCGGCACCTGGACGATGAGGTGCAGGCTCTTGTACCCGTTGCCCTTCGGGTGGGCGATGTAGTCGCGCTCCTCGAGCACCGTGAGGTCGCGCTGCCCGACGAGCAGGTCACGCACGCGGTAGATGTCCGAGACGAACGCGCACGTCACGCGCACGCCCGCGATGTCGAACATGTTCTCCCGCACGCCCTCGGGCGTCAGCGGGATCCCCTTGCGCCGTGCCTTCGCGACGATCGAGTCCAGCGACTTCAGGCGCGAGCCGAGGTGCTCGATGGGGTTGTCGTCGTGCACGTGCCGGAACTCGTCGCGCAGGACGGTGATCTTGGTCATCACCTCGTCGATGCCGAACTTGTAGTTCATCATCAGGCGTCGGAACTCACGGACGCGGGGACCGAGCTCCGCGGGGAGCGGCACGTCGTCGGTCGTCAGGTGCGTCACGGTGGTCCTCTCGGTGCGGCCTCGTCCCGGCGGTCTCCCCGGATGGTCGGACCGCCTCCTCCAGTGTGCACGGTCGGGGACGCCCGGAAGTTCCCGCGACGGCCCGCGGACAGGGCCCCTTGGTCCCTCGTCCGGTCCCGTCCCGCGGGCGGCGCCGCCCCGTGCGCGCCACGATGGGCCCATGGCCACCACATCGAGCCGCGGCGCGGGCGAGACGGTGAACGTCGGTGGCCACCGCCTGCGGCTCACGAACCTCGACAAGGTCCTCTACCCCGCCACCGGCACGACGAAGGCGGACGTGCTTGCGTACCTCGCGGCCGTCGCCGACGTCATGCTCCCCCACTGCGCCAACCGGGCCGCGACGCGCAAGCGCTGGCCGGACGGCGTCGACGGCCAGGTGTTCTTCCAGAAGAACGCCGGGCAGGGCGTGCCCTCGTGGGTGCGCACGCGCCGCATCCAGCACAAGAGCAGCGCGAACGACTACGTGCTCGTCAACGACCTGGCGACGCTCACGTGGCTCGGCCAGACGGCGTCGCTCGAGCTGCACGTGCCGCAGTGGCAGTTCGGCCGCACCGGGGTCCACCTCAACCCCGACCGGCTCGTCCTCGACCTCGACCCCGGCCCGGGGGCCGGGCTCGCCGAGTGCGCGGAGGTCGCGCGGCAGGCGCGGCAGATCCTCCAGGGCATGGGACTCGACCCGCTGCCCGTGACGAGCGGGTCCAAGGGCATCCACCTGTACGCCGCGCTCGACGGCAAGCAGGACGCCGCGGCCGTCTCCGCCGTCGCGCACGAGCTCGCGCGCTATCTCGAGGCCGAGCACCCCGACCTCGTCGTGAGCGACATGAAGAAGTCGCTGCGCGGGGGCAAGGTGCTCGTCGACTGGAGCCAGAACAACGGCAACAAGACGACGATCGCGCCGTACTCCCTGCGGGGGCGCGAGCACCCGACCGTCGCCGCGCCCCGCACGTGGGAGGAGCTCGACGACCCGGACCTGCGCCACCTCGGCTCCGACGAGGTCGTCGAGCGCGTGCGGACGATCGGCGACCCCCTTGCCGCGCTCACGCTGGGCCACCTCTCCGCGCTCGAGCCCACGCCCGAGCGCATGGCGACGTTCGACCGCAAGGGCGCTGCGGCGTCGGGCGGCGACGGCGCGGACGACCCCAGGACGGGGGGCGACGACGAACGGCCCGACCGCCTGCACCGCTACCGCTCGATGCGCGACGCCGCGCGGACGCCCGAGCCCGTCCCCGACGAGGCGCCACCGGCGAGCGAGGGCAACAGCTTCGTCATCCAGGAGCACCACGCCCGGCGGCTGCACTGGGACTTCCGGCTCGAGCACGACGGCGTGCTCGTGAGCTGGGCCCTGCCCCGCGGCGAGCCGACCGACCCGAAGAAGAACCACCTCGCCGTCCAGACCGAGGACCACCCGCTCGCCTACGGGGCGTTCGAGGGCACGATCCCTCAGGGCGAGTACGGCGGGGGCGAGGTGACGATCTGGGACGCCGGCACGTACGAGCTGGAGAAGTGGCGTGACGGGCAGGAGGTCATCGTCACGCTCCACGGCGAGCAGCACGGCACGCGCCGCCTCGCGCTCATCCACACGGGCGGCCGCGACGGCCGCGACGAGGACAACTGGCTCATCCACCTCATGGCGCCGCGTGGTGAGCCGAAGAAGGCGGCCGGGGCGCCCGCCACCCGACCCGACCGGGAGCAGCGCCACGAGCACGACGAGCCGTCCCCCGCGCGGACGGACTGGCGGCCCATGCTCGCGTCGCCCGCGTCGGCGGGCGACCTGCACGACGACGACACGTGGGCGTTCGAGATGAAGTGGGACGGGTTCCGGACGCTCGCGCACGTGTCGCACGGCCTGGTGCGCCTCGTGAGCCGCTCGGGCAAGGACATGACCGTGACGTACCCGGAGCTGCAGGCGCTCGCCGAGCAGGTCCCGGCCGAGGCGCTGCCGGTCGTGCTGGACGGCGAGATCGTCGCGCTCGACGCGCGGGGGCGGCCGAGCTTCCGGCGCCTCCAGCAGCGCGCGAACATCGCCAAGCCGGGGGACGTCGCGGCGGCCCGGCGCAAGGTCACGGTCGACCTCATGGTGTTCGACGTCCTGGAGACCGCGGGCCGGTCGCTCGCCAAGCGCCCGTACGACGAGCGGCGCGAGGTGCTCGAGGACGTGCTGGGCGGGGCGCGCGCACCGGTCCACGTGCCGCCCGCGTTCGACGGCGACCTCGACGCGGCGATGGAGACGTCGAAGCGGCTCGGTCTGGAGGGCGTCGTCGCCAAGCGGCGCGACGGCACCTACTCGTCGGGGCGCCGCTCGGCGCTGTGGCTCAAGCTCAAGCACGCGCAGTCGCAGGAGGTCGTCGTCGTCGGGTGGCGCCCGGGGCACGGCGAGCGGACGCACCTCGTCGGGTCGCTCCTGCTCGCGGTGCCCGACGGCGATCGGCTGGTCTACGTGGGCCGCGTCGGGTCGGGCTTCACGGACGCCGAGCGACGCGACCTCGTCGCCGAGCTCGGCCGGATCGAGCGCACGACGGCGCCCGCGACGGGCGTCCCCCGCGAGGACGCCCGCGACGCGCGCTGGGTGTCACCGCGGCGGGTCGCCGAGGTCGTCTACGCGGAGTGGACGTGGCCGGGCGAGGGCGAGGGCGACGACATCCCGTTCGGCAAGCTGCGGCACCCCGTCTGGAAGGGGTGGCGGCGGGACAGGTCGCCGGCCGACGTCGTGCGCGAGGAGCCCGCGACGCTCGACCGCTGACGGACCGTTGGCGGACCGTTGACGCCGGCTCTCGCCCGCGGGACCGTTGCTGCGTCGAGGTTCCTCGGCTCCCCTCCGACGCAGGACGGTGACCATGACCGACACGTCCTCCGCACCTCCCGCCCCCGAGCGCCCGCCCCGGCTCCCGCCGCGCTGGTTCGTCCGCACGGCGTGGGTCGTGCACCGCGCCTACTACCGGGTCACCGGGCACCGGCGCGGCCTGTGGCGCCCGCGGCCCGAGAAGTGGGGCACGCTCCTGCTCCGCACGGTCGGGCGGCGCTCCGGCCGCGAGCACGACGTCATCGTCGGGTACTTCGAGGACGGCCCGAACCTCGTCACGCTCGCGATGAACGGCTGGGCCGCACCCGAGCCGGCGTGGTGGCTCAACCTCCAGGCGCACCCCGACACGACCGTCGAGCTGGACGGGGAGACGCGGGCGGTCCACGGTCGCGCGGCCCGGGGCGCGGAGCGCGCGCGGCTCTGGGAACGGTGGCGCACGTTCGACCACGCGCTGGACGGGTTCGCCGCGCGGCGACCGACCGAGACGGCGGTCGTCGTGCTGGAGCCCCGGACCGTGGAGACGCCGGCCGGCGACCGCGCGTAGGGCGGGGGCGCGCTGCCGACGCACCCTCGCCTCCTCGACGGCTTCTCGGCACCACGGGCCCTGGCTTGCCGTCACCTGACCACTGTCAGCCGTCCCGCTCGCCGCCACCGCGGTCCTATGGTCGAGCAATGGCAGACCCGATGCACTTCAACACGCTCGCAGACTCGTACGGGTCCGCCCGTCCGCCGTATCCGGCCGAGCTCTGGGACCGGGTGCGTCGGACAGGATTGGCCGCGCCGGGCCGACGAGCGGTCGACCTCGGCGCGGGCACCGGGGAAGCGACCGGGCCGCTGCTCGCGCAGGGAGTCGACGTGGTCGCTGTCGAACCGGGCACGCGGCTGGCCGCCGTGCTCGCAGCCCGGCACCCGACGGCTGAGGTGGTCGTCGACCGCGCCGAGGAGGCCGAGCTCGGCCGAGCCGCGTTCGACCTGGCGGTCGCGGCGACCTCGATCCACTGGATGGACCTCGACGTACTCCTGCCCCGGCTCCACCGGGCTCTGGTGCCAGAGGGGCGGTTCCTCGTCTGGCGGCACGTCTTCGGCGATCCCACGGCGGAGCCCACCGCGTTCCGTGACCGGGTCGCGCAGATCGTCGCGCGGCGGGGTCTGCCGCCTCGCGCCGGGGACCCGGAGGACCTCGGCGCGACCACAACGCTGCTGACCGCCTCTGGGCTGTTCAGCGTCGAGGACGTCGGCGAGTACCGCTGGAGCGTCACGCTGGACGCAGAGCAGGTGCACCGACTCTTCAGCACGTTCAGCGACTGGACGCGGGGCGAGGTCGACGAGGTCGCAGCCGCCGTGGCGGAGCTCGGGGGGCGCGTGGTCGAGCACTACATGTCCTGGTTGATCGTCTGCGCACCGGTCCCTGGTGCCGGTCCCGCGTAGCGCACACCCAGCACTCCGCGCCGCGAGAGATCGACGTCGTTGGGACGAACCAACCGTGCGCTGCGGCTGGTCGTGGGACGCCGCCCGCTGAGATCAGATCACGGCAGCCCGACCGGCCCGCCACGAGACCGTCCTTGAGCTGCCCGGTAGAGGACGCTCAGGGACGTTGGTATACCATTTTAGGATGGCTCCCCTCTCCTCTCCCGGTGGCGCCGCGCCCCTGAGGCTCCGCACGCGCCGCACCCGGCAGGTCCTCGCGGCATGGGCGACGGCCGCTGTGGTCGCGTTGCTCGCCGCCTGCTCACCCGGCGCCGCGGGCGATGCCGCCCCGTCCGCTCCCGCTCCGGACGTCGCGCCGTCTTCAGCAACGGAACCCGAACCGGCCCCGACCACCGTGCCCGCGGCCCCCGAGGAGCCGGTGGAGGCGCCCGCGCGCTACCTGCTCGCGACCGAGGCCGAGTCCGACGGGCTCGCCGTCGTCGACCCGACGATCCGCGAGGGCAGCGCCGTCGTCGACCGCATCGAGGTCGGGGCAGCGCCGTGGGGCGTCGCCGTGCACGCCCCGACGATGCGCGCGTACGTCTCGACGGCACAGGGGGTCGCGGTCGTCGACCTCGCCACGCGCGAGCGCGTCGACCTGATCCCCTACCGGGACACGCCCGCCCGGGTCGGGTTCGGCGAGTACCGCCGCGGCGGCATGGGCATCGCGGCGTCGCCCGACGGCACCCGCGTCTACGTGGCCGTCCACCGGGGCGACTCGTCGACGCTCGAGACGATCGACGTCGCGTCGCGCGAGGTGCTCGCGAGCACGCGCGTGGGCCTGCGCCCGTTCGACGTGCTCGTCGCGGCCGACGGCAGCGAGGTCTACACCGTCGACCACGACGAGTTCTCGGTGCACGTCGTCGACGCCACGACCTTCGACGCGCGGCGCATCGAGGTCGCCCCTTTCGGCACCGAGGGCGGGCTCGCGTCGTTCGAGAAGCCGCACTACGCCGTGCTCGACGACGACGGCTCCCTCCTGCTCCCCTACCAGGGCCGCGTGCTGGTCCGCCTCGACCCGGCCACCGGCACGACGACGAGCGTGCCCTCCGCGGCCGACAGCCACCAGCACGGCGTCGTGCGCGCTCCCGACGGCCGCGTCGTCGTCGTGGGCAACGGCCCGTTCGGCAACGCCGCGGGCGGACCGAACGTGACGGTCCTCGACCCCGCGACCGGGGTCGAGCAGGTCGCGCCGCTCACACGCCGGCACGAGACCGCGACCACGTGGACCGACCCCGCGACCGGAGGCCTGAGCGCGGTGCTCGCCGGCGGCTACACGCAGGCCGAAGCGTGGGACGGCGCGACCGTCGTCGACCTCGACACGCTCGCCACGTACGAGATCCAGATCCCCGGACGGCCCCAGGTCGTCGTCCCGCTCCCGGAAGGACCCGCCGCATGACCAGCCCGATCACCCCCGAGACCGTCACCGTCCTGCGCGACGTCCGCCCCTGGGGCGGCGAGCGTGTCGACCTGCACGTCGCCGACGGGCGCATCGCCGCGGTGACGCCGCACGACCCCGCCGTCGCGGCGCCGTCGGGCACGCCGGCCGGCTCACCGACGGATGACGCGACCGGCGTCGTCGACGGACGCGGCCTGCTCGCGCTGCCCGGCCTCGTCAACGCGCACGCGCACGTCGACAAGAGCTGGTGGGGCACGCCGTGGGTCAGCTACGGCGGCGAGGCGACGACGCAAGGCCGCATCGCGCACGAGCGCGCGCACCGCGACGAGCTCGGCATCCCCGGCGTCGACGTCACGCTCGCCGTGCTGCGCGAGTTCGTCCGCCACGGCACGACGGCGATCCGCACCCACGTGGACGTCGACCTCGGCCTGGGTCTGCGCGGCATCGAGGTCGTGCGCGAGTCGCTCGCCGCGCTCGGCGGCGCCGTGCACGCCGAGATCGTCGCCTTCCCGCAGGACGGCGTGCTGCGCCGGCCAGGCGTCCTCGACCTGCTCGACGCGGCCGCCGCCGCGGGGGCCGAGCACATCGGTGGGCTCGACCCCGCGTCCATCGACCGCGACCCGGTCGGCCAGCTCGACGGGCTCTTCGCGATCGCCGAGCGCCGCGGCGTCGGGATCGACGTGCACCTGCACGACGGCGGCGATCTCGGCGCTTTCCAGGTCGAGCTGATGATCGACCGCACGCTGCGCGCAGGGCTCCAGGGCAAGGTCAACGTCGCGCACGGCTTCGCGGTCGGCGACGTCCCGACGTCGCGCCAGGCGGACCTCGTCGCCGCGATGGGCGAGGCCGGCATCACCATGACGACCGTCGCGCCGATCGGCGCCGCACCCCTGCCGGTGCACGCGCTGCGCGCTGCCGGCGTCGCCGTCGGGCTCGGCACGGACGGGATCCGCGACCTGTGGTCGCCGTACGGGACCGGGGACCTCCTCGCCCTCACCACGCAGCTCGCGCGCCTGTCCCGGTTCCGGTACGACGAGGAGCTCGTCACCGCGGCACGCATCGCGTCCTCGGACGCCGCCCGCTTCGTCGGCCGCGACGTGCACGACCTCGTCGTCGGGGCGCCCGCGGACGTCGTGCTCGTCGACGCCGAGAACGTGCCCGACGCGGTCGTGCGCGCCCCGCGCCGCGCGCTCGTCGTCGCCGGTGGCCGGGTCGTCGCACGCGACGGCGACGTGCTCGTCTGAGGCACCCGCGGCGCTCCGTCGCCCGGCCGCGACTCGCGCGCGGCCGGGCGATGAGTTCACGAGGCACCGGTCGTCTACCCCCACGACACCACGTACCGGGCGAACCGCCCACGACGCCGGAGGCACTCTCATGAGCACGCAGATCTTCGTCAACCTGCCCGTCAAGGACCTCGACGCCTCCAAGGCCTTCTACACCGCCCTCGGGTACACCGTGAACGAGCAGTTCACGGACGAGAACGCGTCCTCGATCGTCATCAGCGACACGATCTACGTCATGCTCCTCACCGAGGAGTTCGCGAAGC
>JAQSXO010000301.1 GCA_029256625.1 Cellulosimicrobium sp.
CCGCACAGAGCTGGAGCACTGCGATGGAGTTCCGCCGGATCCCCGGTCTGCCGCCCTACGTCTTCACCATCATCGACGGGCTCAAGATCGAGGCACGCCGAGCGGGGCGCGACGTCGTGGACCTCGGCTTCGGCAACCCCGACCTGCCGAGCCCGCAGGTCGCGGTCGACAAGCTCGCCGAGGCCGCGCAGAACTCGCGCAACCACCGCTACTCCGCGTCCCGCGGCATCCCGAAGCTCCGCGAGGCCGTCGCCGGGCTGTACCAGCGCCGGTTCGGCGTGAGCCTCGACCCGGACACCGAGATCATCTCGACGATCGGCGCCAAGGAGGGCTTCAGCCACCTCATGTGGGTGCTGCTGCAGCCGGGCGACGTCGCGCTCGTCCCCACGCCGAGCTACCCCATCCACATCTGGGGCCCCTACTTCGCGGGCGCCGACGCCCGCCAGGTGCCCATCGGCGACGGCACCGACGCCGCGGGGTACACCGACCGGATCATCGAGGCGTGGGAGCTCGGCTGGCCCAAGCCGCGCGTCGTCGTGCTGTCGTTCCCGCACAACCCGACGACGACGGTCGCGACCAAGGAGGACCTCCAGCGCCTCGTCGACTGGGCCCGCGACAAGGACGTCGTGCTCGTGCACGACCTCGCCTACGCGGACATGACGTTCGACGGGTTCCGCCCGCCGTCCATCATGGAGTGCGAGGGCGCGCGCGAGGTCGCGGTCGAGCTGTACTCGATGACGAAGTCGTTCTCCATGGCGGGCTGGCGCGTCGCGTTCCTCGTGGGGCGCCGCGACGTCGTCGGGGCGCTCGCCAAGCTCAAGAGCTACCTCGACTACGGCACGTTCCAGCCCATCCAGATCGCCGCGACCGTGACGCTCAACGAGGCGACGGAGTTCCCGCAGGAGATCTCGTCGGTGTACGAGTCGCGTCGCGACGCCCTCTACGACGGCCTCCAGCGCATCGGCTGGGACATCCACAAGCCCGGCGGCACCATGTTCGCGTGGGCCCGCATCCCCGAGCCGTACCGCGACATGGGCTCGATCGAGTTCGCGACGCACCTCGTCGAGGAGTGCGACGTCGCCGTGTCCCCGGGCGTCGGGTTCGGCCCCGGCGGCGACGAGTTCGTGCGGTTCGCGCTCATCGAGAACGAGCACCGCATCGGTCAGGCGATCCGCGGCCTCAAGCGCGGTCTCACCCGCCTCTGACGGTCAGCCCGACGCCGCCGGGGCGGCGTCGGGCCGTGCCGGGCCCGGTGCCCGTGGGCCTGCCGTCCCGCCGCGGCGACGGCGCGGCAGGTGCGGCGTCGAGCGCGGCACGCGACGATGGGCGCATGCCCACGACCCGGTCGACCGCGCGCCGGACGTCGTCCGCCGTCGTGGCGGGAGCCGTCGTCGCGCTGCTGGCGGCGTGCACGCCCGACGACGGTCCCGAACCCGCCCTGGGACCGTCGGTCACGACGGCCACCGCCGAGCCGGGCGAACCCGCGGAGACGAGCCCGCCGGCGCCCGCGCCGGAGCCCGGCCTCGTCGTCGTGCCCGAGGTGCGGGTGGACGTGACCGAGGTGGCGACAGGGCTGCCCGCGCCATGGGGCCTCGCTGCGGTCGCGGACGGCACGCTGCTCGTCTCGCTGCGCGACGAGCGCCGGCTGGTCGTCGTGGACCCGGCGACGGGCGCCGTCGAGCCGGTCGCGGGACCGGGCGCGGACGACCTGCGCGACGGCACGGTCGCACGGGGCGAGTCGGGCCTGCTCGGGGTCGCGGTCGGGCCCCAGGGCAGCGCGGCGCCGGGCGAGGTGTTCGTCTACCGCACCGCCGACGGCGGCAACGAGGTCCTGCGGGGGACGCTCGCGGGCCGCGAGCTGTCGGGCCTCACGCCGATCCTGCAGGGCGTCCCCGCGGCGTCCACGCACGACGGCGGCCGGCTCGCGTTCGGGCCGGACGGCTTCCTCTACGCGACGACGGGGGACGCCCAGCAGCGCGGCGCGGCGCAGGTCGCGGGAGCGCTCAACGGGAAGATCCTGCGACTGACGGTGGACGGCGACCCCGCACCGGGGAACCCGGACCCGACGTCGCCGGTGTGGAGCCTGGGGCACCGCAACGTCCAGGGCGTCGCGTGGGACGTGACGGGCCGCATGCTCGCGTCGGAGTTCGGGCAGGAGACGTTCGACGAGCTCAACGTCGTCGTGCCCGGCGGGAACTACGGCTGGCCGGAGGTCGAGGGGGTCGGCGGTGCGCCGTCCGGGTTCGTCGACCCGGTCGCGACGTGGGCCACGTCGGACGCCTCGCCGAGCGGGCTGGCCGTGACCCGCGAGGGGGCGTACCTGGCCGGACTCCGGGGCGAGACGCTGTGGCGCGTGCCGTTCCTCTCGCCCGACGGCGGGGCGTCGGCCGACGCGTTCGGCGCACCCCAGGCGGTGCTCACGGACCGAGGACGGTTGCGCGCCGTCCTCGTGGACCCGGCGACGCCGGCCGGGGACGACGGGAGCGCGGTGCTCTACGTGCTGACGAACAACACGGACGGTCGCGGGGACCCGCGCGACGGCGACGACCGGCTGCTCCGGGTCGCGGTGGCGCCGGCGGGGTGAACCCGGGGGACGGGCGCGACCGGCGGTCGCGAGTGCGGCCCGAGCCTCCGAGATCGACCTGCGGGAGGCCCGTCGGGAGACGTGGGGGTCGGTGGTGCGGAAGCGCGGGCTGACCAGTCGGTTTGGAGCCCGATAACGAATCGGTTACGGTCGAGTGTCTCGCGTTGCCGCTCACCGGGGACAGGTGTATTGGCCGGCCGTGGGACGCGGTCTTCGACGGGCGCCCAGGGCGCCGGTGGCCGCAGGACTGCCGGATCGGCCGGTCGAACCGGGTGACGCCCGCGCCGTGGCGCGGGACGCCCCGGGGCGCGCGTGCGCCGTCGACCCCCGTGCCCGGGACCCCCGACGACTGGACCAGAGTGCACAACCCCTTCCGCTTCCGCGCGCCCCAGAACCGTGACGTCGAGACCGCCGCGTCGGACGTCGCCCCGACCTCCACCTCCGAGACCTCCCCGAGCCGTCGCGACGCCCGCTCCGCACGGACGCTGCGTACGACGCGCCGCCGCCGCTGGTCGATCGTCACGGCGGCCACCGCCGTCGCGCTCGTCGGCTCCGGCGCCGTCGCGTACGGCGAGGCCAGCAAGACCGTGACGATCGACGTCGACGGCGAGCTGACGACCGTCAGCACGCTCGCCGGCTCGGTGGGCGGCGCGCTCGACGCCGCCGGGATCGACGTCGGTGCGCGCGACCAGGTCGCGCCGGACCCCGGCTCGGCCCTGGACGACGGCGACGAGGTCGTGGTGCGCCTCGGCAAGCAGGTCACCGTCCAGGCCGACGGCGAGCAGTCCGACGTCTGGCTCACGGCGCTCGACGCCGACGAGGCGCTCCGGACCCTCGCCGAGCGCGGTGGCGACGTCCGCCTCGTCGCGTCGCGGTCGGGCGAGCGCGCGTCGCTCGACCTGCGCCTCGACACCGACGGCCCGGTGAACGTCGTGGCCGACGGCGAGACGAAGGTCGCGCCCGACGGCAGCATCGGCATCCCCGCGATCCTCGAGCAGCAGGGCGTCGAGCTCGGCGAGCTCGACCGCGTGAGCGTCCAGCGCGTGGAGGCGGCCGAGCCGGGCGCGCCGACCGTCTCGCTCGTCGTGCAGCGCGTCGTCGTCGAGCAGCAGCAGACGACGACCCCCGTCCCGCACGGGACGGTCCAGCAGCCCGACGACTCGAAGTACACCGACGAGTCGGCCGTCGCCCAGGCCGGGGCCGACGGCGTCACCACGACGACGTTCGAGGTCACGCTCGTGGACGGCGTCGAGGAGTCGCGCGAGCAGCTCTCCGACGAGGTCACGACGGCGCCCGTGGACGAGGTCGTGGTCACGGGCACGCAGGAGCGCCCGAAGGACCCGCGCGCGATCGGGCAGGCCATGGCCGCCGAGCGTGGCTGGACGGGGTCGCAGTGGACGTGCCTCGAGAAGCTGTGGACCAAGGAGTCCAACTGGAACCCGGCGGCGGACAACCCGACGTCGAGCGCCTACGGCATCCCGCAGTCGCTGCCCGGCTCGAAGATGGCGAGCAAGGGCGCCGACTGGGCGACCAACCCCGCGACCCAGATCGCCTGGGGCCTCGACTACATCGCCGGCTCGTACGGCTCGCCGTGCGGCGCGTGGTCGCACTCGCAGGCGACCAACTGGTACTGAGCACAGACCCCCCGAGCCGACCCGGCTCCGGACGGGCCCGCGACCTCCGAGGTCGCGGGCCCGTCGTCGTCCGGCGCCCCGAGACGGCCCCGCGGCGCGCTGCGCGGGCCGACTAAGATCGCCCGCATGACCCACATCCTCTCGGCCGTGGCGTGGCCGTATGCCAACGGCCCGCGCCACATCGGCCACGTCGCAGGTTTCGGTGTCCCGTCGGACGTCTTCAGCCGGCACATGCGCATGGCGGGTCACGACGTCCTCATGGTCTCGGGCACCGACGAGCACGGGACGCCCATCCTCGTGCAGGCGGACAAGGAGGGCGTGACGCCCCAGGAGCTCGCGGACCGGTACAACCGCGTCATCGTCGAGGACCTGCACCAGCTCGGGCTGTCGTACGACCTGTTCACGCGGACCACGACGCGCAACCACTACGCCGTCGTGCA
>JAQSXO010000302.1 GCA_029256625.1 Cellulosimicrobium sp.
CGCGGCGTCCGCGCACCGGGAGCAGCGGCGCAACCGGGACGCCGCGCGGACGCGGCTCGCCGCCCTGCTGGCCGACGCCGTCGCGCCGCCGGGGCCGCCGCGCCGCGCGACCCGGCCCACGCGGGGGTCCGTCGAGCGGCGGATCGGTGCCAAGAAGCGGCGCACCGAGGTCAAGCGCCTTCGCCGCCCACCGCAGGACTGACCCGAGCACGGCGTCGCCCGCCGTCGAGCACGACCTGACGGACGAAAGGGCCGGAATGGCGACCCTCATGTCGTGCTCGGCGGGAGCCCGGTGGTCAGAGGCGGCGGGCTAGGTGCGGGTAGTCCACCACCAGGCCGTCGGCGTCGACCGTGAGGTCCGCCGTGAAGTCGCGCGTGGCGCTCGTGTACGTGACGACGCCCTGACCGGTCGCGGGGTCGAGCGGCTCGCGCGCGGCGTAGACCTGGTCGCTGCGCAGGACCGCCAGCGACGGCAGGTCGACCCACGCCATGACCAGGCGCGTCTCGCCCGCCGGCGGGCGGTCGCCGAGCAGCCCGAGGCGCAGGATCGGCATCGTGTTGGTGACCGGGCACAGCGCGACGTCGCAGTCGAGCGCGCCGTCGAGCGAGGCCGGGTCCGCGATCCCCGGCGCGGCGAGGCCCGACGGCGGCGTCCCCGACTCGTGCACGTCGGCGCGCCACGCGCCGTCGGGCGTCCGGACGAGGTCGAGGTGGCGCGACCACCCGAGCCCGCGCACGGAGACGTCGAGGTGCTCGGTCACCCAGCCGGGGCCGGTGCGCAGCGCCCACGCGGTCGCGTACGACGTCGCGCGCGACGTGCCGAGCGCCGCCAGCCGGTCGTCGCGCACGGCGACGGTGGCGGCCTCCAGGCGGTCCGGGTCGTCGTCCCAGCCGGTCCACGCGACGTGCCTCGTCGATGCGCTCACGCGCGCCAGTCTCGGGCGAAAAGGCGGTGCCCGCGCGGCGAGGGCGTGGCAGGGTCGCGCCCATGACCTCTCGCATCTCCCACACCACGTTCGACGCGCGCGACTCCTACGCGCAGTCCGTCTTCTGGGCCCAGGTCCTCGGGTACACCGACGTGCCCGGCGACCCCAACCTCCCCGGCCACGAGGAGTGCATGATCATCCCGCCGGCCGACGCCGCGACGCCCGTCGAGAGCCGTGGCCACGTGCTGTTCGTCGAGGTGCCCGACGACAAGGAGCTGAAGAACCGCGTCCACCTCGACCTGCGGCCCACGGACCGCACGCGCGAGGAGGAGGTCGAGCGCGTGCTCGCGCTCGGGGCGACGCAGGTCGCGGACCGGCGCACGCCCGACGGCGGCGGCTGGGTCGTGCTCGCCGACCCCGAGGGCAACGAGTTCTGCATCCTGCGCAGCGACGCGGAGCTCGCTGCGGCGGCCGCCCGCTAGCGGTCCGTGATCCGGATCCAGCCGCGCTGGGCCGCCCGCGCCCCGGCCTCGAACCGGCTCGTCGCGCCGAGCCGCCCCATGAGCCCCGCGGCGTGACGCCGGACCGTCCGCGGCGACACCCCGAGACGTGCGGCGACGGCGGTGTCGGTCTTGCCCTCGGCGAGGAGCCGCAGCAGCGTGTCCTCGCTCGGGGCGAGCGCGTCGTCGGCGGCCCGCGCCCGGTCCCACTCGGACTCGGCGAGGGCCCGCAGCGCGAGGACGGCGACCCGGTCCGTCACGGCACGCGCGCGGTCGGGGCGGGCGACGAGCACGACGGTGTCGTCGAGCGCGACGAGCGACAGGGGCAGCGCCGCCGCCACGCGGTGGTCGACGGCGCGCACCCCGGCGGCGCGGGCGTCGGGATCCGGGCGGTCCCCGGAGGGTCGAGGGTCGTCGCGCGCTCCGTCGGCGGGAGCGCCGTCGTGGGCCCCGTCGTCGAGGGTCACGTCCCGGGACGGTGCGGGCGGCTCGAGCGCCACGACCCGCACCCGGGCGTCGGGCCGGGTCCGCTCGCGCACCCGGGCCCACAGGGGCTCCGCGTCCGGGCCGCGGCCGTCGTCGAGCACGAGGACGTCGCGCGCACGGCGCAGCGCGACGGCCCGCGCCGAGCGCCTGGCGCCGAGGACCGGGTCTCGCTCCGACGACGTCACGCGGTGTGACTCTAGTCGACCCCCGCGCGGCGCTCCCGGGCGGTCCCGGCGGTCGGACCGATGTGACGAACGCGGAGGTCAGCGGGCATTTGTCCTCTTCCGGACACGTCGGATTTGTTTACACCGCGTCCGTCCGCTGCCAGGCTTCCCCCGGACCGCCGGGTCGGGCTTCATGCTGCCCGGCGTGCTCCGCGCCGGGACGGTCCCGGCGCCGGTGACGGAGGGGGCCACATGGGCGCGCAGCCCGACGACCTGACCCTCGTGGACCTCGTCCGCGAGCACGTGCGCGAGCGACCGGACCACGCGGCGGTGGTCGTCGTGCCGGAGGTGGGGGAGCGGCGCACGCTCAGCTACGCCGAGCTCGACGCGCAGGCGGCGGCGCTCGCGGCAGGCCTCGCGGACCGCCACGCGCCGGGCGACCGGGCCCTCGTGCTCTACTCGGCGACCGCGTCGTTCGTCGTCGGGCTCCTGGCCTGCTTCTACGCGCGCCTGATCCCCGTCCCGTCGCCGCTCCCCGGAGGGCAGGCGTACCAGCGCGAGCGCGTGCGCGGCATGCTCGCCGACTGCGACGCGGCCGTCGTGCTCGCCGACCCGAGCGCCGCGGCCGAGACCGCGGAGTGGGCCGAGCCGCTGCGGCGCGCCGACGGCGGACCCGTCGTCGTGACCGTGCTCGACGGCGCCACGGACGGTCCGGCCCGCCGCGACCGCCCGGGCCCGCACGACGTCGCGTTCCTCCAGTACACCTCCGGGTCCACGAGCAGCCCCAAGGGCGTCGTCGTCACGCACGCGAACGTCCTGCACCACCACGACGCGTTCTCGACGACCCTCGGCCTCGTCCGGGAGGACGTCTTCTGCAGCTGGCTGCCGGGGTACCACGACTTCGGCCTCGTCGGGATGCTGCTCGTGCCGCTGGGCCTCGGCGCGACGGCGGTGATCGTCCCCTCCACGGCGTTCCTCAAGCGACCCGTCCGCTGGCTCTCGGCCATCACCGAGACGGGGGCGACCGTCACGGCGTCGCCGAACTTCGGCTACGACCAGTGCGCGCGGCGCGTGCGCGACGACCAGCTCGCCGAGCTCGACCTCTCCCGCCTGCGCTGGGCGCTGGGCGGCGCCGAGCCGGTGGACCCGGCCGTCCTGGACGCCTTCACGCGCCGGTTCGAACCGGTCGGCTTCCGCGGCTCGGCGCACGGGCCCGGGTACGGCCTCGCCGAGGCGACGCTGACGGCCACGTACCCGGACCGCCGGCTCCCGCTCGTCATCACCGCGGACGAGTCGGCGCTCGCCGACGGCCGCCTGGTCGTGCTCGAGGAGGCGTCGTTCCTGACGGCGCTCCCGGACGCCGCCGCGCAGGGGCGGGGCAGCGTCCCGGGCGCGCGCCTCGTGTGCTGCGGCCCGCCGAGCGGGGTGGAGCTGCGCCTCGTCGACGACCAGGGCGCCGAGGTGCCCGACGGCACGGTCGGCGAGGTCTGGCTGCGTGGTGGCACCGTCGCGGCCGGGTACTGGGGCGACGCGGCGGCGGGCGCGACGGCCGAGACGTTCGGCGCCGTCGCGGCCGACGGCACGGGCCCGTGGCTGCGCACCGGGGACCTGGGGGCGCTGCACGGCGGCCAGCTCGTCGTCACCGGGCGCATCAAGGAGCTCCTCATCGTCGCGGGGCGCAACCTGTACCCCTACGACCTCGAGCGGGAGCTGCGCCGGCTGCACCCCGGCGCCGAGGGCCGACCGGGTGCGGTGTTCGAGGCGGAGGGCCTGCCGGGCGCGCTGTGCGCGGTCCAGGAGTTCCGGCCCACGCCGGGCGCGCGGCTCGACGGCGCGAGCGCCGAGGACGAGCTCGACGCCGTCGTGCGCCAGATGGCCGCCCACCTGGCCTCCGTCTCGGGCGCCACGGTGCACGACGTCGTCCTCGTGCGTCCCGGCCAGGTGCCGCGGACCACGAGCGGCAAGATCCAGCGCGGTCGGGCGCGCGACCTGCACGGCGGGGGCGAACTCGCCGAGCTCCACTCCCTGCGCGCGTCCCGCGACCGCGCGCGCACCGAGCTCGCAGGGACCCGATCATGACCGCACCGCTGCCCGACGCTCTCGACGACCTCGTGCTGCGCCACGTCGCCGCCGCCCTGGGCGTCACGCCCGCGGACGTCGACCCCGCGGGTGACCTCGCGGGGCTCGGCCTCGGCTCGGTCCAGGTGCTGGCCCTGCTGGGCGACCTGGAGGACGCGCTGGGCGTCGACCTGGACCCGGAGGCCGTCGTCGACAACCCGACGCCCCGCGCGCTCGCCGAGCACCTGCGCAGCGTCGTCGACGTCCCCGGGACGGCGGCATGACGACCCTCGTCGACGTCGGCGCGCACGTCCCCGCGACGCGCGTGCCCATCCGCGACCTCGCGGACGAGCTGGGACTCGACCACCTCGAGCTGAGCGTGTTCGAGCGGTTCTTCGGGCTCCGCGAGGTGTGCACGGCGCCGGACGAGAGCCTCACCGACCTGCTCGTCGCCGCGGCGCGCGCCGTGCCCGGCCTCGCGGGGAACGAGCACCGCGTCCGGCCGTCGGGGTCAACCCCCTGCACGACGCCGCGGACCGCCTCGGGCTGGACCACGCGGTCGTGTGGACCCTCACCCAGCACGCGTGCGCGTCCGCGCTGCTCGCCGTGGACGTCGCGGGGCGCCTGCTGGCCGCCGACCGCGACCCCGACGCGCTCGCGCTCGTCCTCACCGGCGAGAAGGCGTTCAGCCCCGGGTCCCGGCTCATCGAGGGCACGACGATCATGGGTGAGGGCACTGCGGCAGTCCTCGTGGCGGCGGACGGGGCCGGTGGGGTCGCCGGGCAGGCC
>JAQSXO010000303.1 GCA_029256625.1 Cellulosimicrobium sp.
CCGGGGCCGAACGCGACCACCGCACCGCCCAGCACCACGACGCCGACCCCGACCCCCACCAGCACCTTCGTCCTCCTGCGCACGTCCGCTCCTCCCGATCATCCTCCGTCGACCCCGTCACCAGGGAGACGAGGCAGCCGCCCGATCGGTTCAGTCGACTCTCTCCGTGCGATCCGATGAACCCTAGGGCGAGCCGCGCCGTCGTGAGAGTAGGGGCCGTGCTCGCGACCCCGACCGCCCTCTCGAGGAGTCGACATGCGACGCACCCTGACCATCACCGCTCCGGCCCGGACCGCCCGGACCGCCCGCGCCGCCCCCGCCGTCGTGCTCGTCGCCGCGCTGGTGGGCGTGCTCGGTGGATGTTCCGGCGGGGGAGGCGGCCTCTACGGCGGAGGCGGGAGCAGCCCGTCCACGGACTCCGGCACGACGAGCGACGGCGCGACCGGCGACGGCACGGGCTCCGGACCGGCACTCGGGACGGCCGACTCCTCGCTCGGCACCATCGTGGTCGACGGGCAGGGCATGACCGTCTACTACTACGACAAGGACACGAAGGGCTCCGGGACGAGCGCGTGCGAGGGCGAGTGCGCCGCCGCGTGGCCCGCGGTCCACGCGGCGAGCGCGGAGCCCGAGGTCGAGGGCGTCACGGCCGAGGTCGGCACGATCACCGGCGTCGACGGCGAGCTCCAGGTCACGGTCGACGGCCGCCCGGTCTACACGTACGCGGCCGACCAGGCCGCGGGCGACGTGTCCGGCCAGGGCGTGAACGACGTCTGGTGGGTCGTCGCGCCGGACGGGACCGAGATCATGGACGCCGCCCCCGCCACCGGGTCGGGCTACTGACCGGACCCGCGCCGGGTGCGACGCCGGGCGGCTCCCGGCCGCTACCGTCCGGTCGTCGAGAAGTGCTGGTAGTCCACGGGGCTCTCCCAGGCCCCGCCCCACGACCAGCCGGCGGCGGCGAACGCCCGCACCACGACGTCGTCGGGCAGGATGACGCCCGGTGCGGGCTCGCGCGCGACGAAGCCGGCACCGGCGGGCGGTGCGACCGCGGTGCCGCGGACCCACGGGTTCTCGACGGGATTGACGTCGATCGCGCGCCCGGACGAGTGCTCGGACCACCGGTCCGTGCCCGCGACGGGTCGGCAGTTGAAGGCCGACGTGTTGTCCGCCGCCATGCTCGCGTCGTCGTCCCCGCCGAAGTCGTCGACGAGGCGCATCGACCGGATCGGGTACCCGGCGTCGAACAGCGTGCGGAACACCTTCACTACTTCGTCCGCGACGTCGGCGTGGACGACGAGCTCACCCGTCGCGACACCACCCTCGAACGTGCGGTGGCTCAGCGTCAGGTACCGCAGGTCGGAGAGGGGCACCGGGCAGCCCTCGCGCCAGGACGTCGGCGTCATGCGTGCGGCGAGGTCGGTGCCGATCGCGGAGACCGTCGCGGTGAAGGCGGGTTTTGGCGGAACCGCCTCGGCCGCCGCCGCGGCGGCTGGTGCGGCCTCGTCCGGCTCCGGTGGCGCGGTCGCCGACGGCGCGGACGGCGTCGACGGCGCGGACGTCGCCAGGTCAGGAGCCGCGGATCGGCTGGGCGGCGCGGTCGCGACCCCCTTGGGGGCACCGACCGAGGACGTCGGGGCACGCGGCTCCGACGAGCACGCGGCCGACACGCTCGTGGCCAGCAGCACGAGTGTCGCGACGAGCGCCGTGCGGGCATCCGAGGGCGGGCGCATGGCCCCAGTGTCCGCCGGGGGCTGTGCGCCGGCTCGTCCAGACCCGGTCAGCGGGACCGGCGTCGGCTCACGAGTGGTCGAGGGGCGGGGCGCACAGGCAGAAGGGATGACCCTCGGGGTCGGCGTAGACGCGGAACGGGTCCTCGGGATGACCCTCCTCCTCGGGCGTGCCTGTCAGCGGCCGTGCGCCGCACGCGAGCGCGTGCTCGTGGGCGGCATCGAGGTCCGGCACCCAGAGGTCCACGTGCACGCGCGCGCCGCCGGGCCACGGTGTGACGAGCGCGTCCGACTGCTGGAACGCCAGTCGTGACGTGCTGCCGGGGACCTCGAGCATGAGCCAGCGGTCGCCCTCGGGGTCCGGCACCTCGTGTCCCGGCCAGTAGGTCCACCCGGTGAGCCGACGGTAGAACTCGGAGAGCGCGCGGGGGTCGCGCGTGTCGATCGTCGTGTTGTGCAGCCGCATCGGCGTCGCGTCGCCCACCGGGTCAGCCGACCTGCTCGCGCAGCCAAGCGACGTCGGTGGGGACGTCCGCGTGCGTCTCGCAGACGACCGACGTCCCGGCCGCCCGGACGACGCCGAGCAGGAGCTCGGGGTCGATCGTGCCCGCCGTGAGGCCGGCGTGGCGGTCGGCGCCCGACCCGGCGGTGTCGCGGCTGTTGTTGAGGTGCACGAGGTCGACGCGGCCGGTGATCGCGCGCACGTCGTCGACCGCCGTCGTGAGGTCGATGCCGCCCGCCCACGCGTGGCACGTGTCGAGGCAGAACCCGACGTTCTCGGCGCCGTCGGCTTGCTGCACGGCCGCCCACAGGCCCTCGATCCGGTCGAGGCGTCGGGCCATCGAGAAGTCGCCCCCGGCGGTGTTCTCGATGTACACGGTGACGTCCGTCCGGAGCGCGTCGATCGCCTTGCGCCAGTTGTCGAACCCCTTCTCCGGGTCCTCCTTCGCGGTGACGTGCCCGCCGTGGACCACGACGCCCGTCGCCCCGACCGCTGCCGCGCCGTCGACGATCTGCTGGAGCAGCTTGCGGCTCGGGATGCGGATGCGGTTGTTGGGGCTCGCGACGTTGATGACGTACGGCGCGTGCACGACGAGCTCGAGGTCCGCCTCCGCGGCCGCGGCCTTCAGCGCCTCCGCCCCGCCGGGAAAGGTGAACTCGGGTCCCTTCCAGGACTGGGGGTCGCCGAGGAAGATCTGGGCGACGTCCGCGCCGATGCTCGCTGCCTGTGCGATGACGTCCGACTGGTCGAGGTGGGCTCCGATCCGCATGGGGTCCAACCTACGCGGCGCCGCCCACGTCGCGCCGCCCCGATTGCAGAGGGGTCACCACCCGTTGGCGCTGCGGCGGATGACGTCGCGGCGCAGGTCCAGCAGTGCCGCGCGGGCACGGCGGCGACGGTCGGCAGGGTCGACGGTGAGCTCGTCGCCAGGGTTGGCGCGGCGCTGCGGCTCCTCCCGAGGGCCCAGGTCGAGCGTCACCCCGAGGTCGGCGTGGCCGGGGGTTGACGGAGCGGAGAAGAGCGGGCGGTTGTCCGGCACGGTGGCCTCCTCGGGCGCGGTCGCACGGGCGGCCGCGGGTCGGGACGGTTGCTGGTGCGCCGGGCTCGGGGCCCGGCGCACCCCCATCGTGCGACTGCGACGTTTCCCCCGGTCGTCCGAGGCGTTTCGGCAGTGTTGCAGCCGTTCTGCTGCTCCGTGAGGCGGGGCCGGGGTTCGCTCAGGACGGGCCGCGACCTCCGCACGACGCGACGGTCTCGCCCTCGACGACGACCGAGGCCTCCCAGCTCCACGCCGTCGGGAGCGCGGCGACCGTCGCTGCCGGGACGTGGACCGTGTCGAGCCCCGAGCCGCTGGGCGTGACGGTCTCCCAGTTGCTGCTGCCGTCGGCGTGCTGCTCGACCCGGAACGGCGACTCGAACGTGCCGAGGTCGTCGCCCTGCCACGTCTCGAGGCGCAGGACGAGCGCGGCGTCGAGAGGCTGGTCGAGCGCGGCGTCCAGGTCGAGGTCGACCGCGAACGACGCGTCGAGGCCCGTCTCGTCCCCGGCCTCGTCGGGGAGCGGGCTCGTCCGGGTCACGCCCCACCGGCTCTCGGTCCCCGGCGTCGACCAGCTGACGACCTGCACGTCGCCGACGGTCAGCGGGGACTCGTCCGACACCTCCGGTGTGCACGTCGCCGTCCACACGTCCCCGCCGGTGTACGAGGCCGGGCCGAGGACGAAGACGGCGCTCCCCACGGACAGGACCGTCGCCGCGGCGGTGACGGTGCGCGACGGCGTCGGGCCTCCCGGGTCGGTGCCTGGGCCGAGGAACGGCACGGGCGGGCGGACCTGGCGCAGCACGACCGTGCTGCACACCGAGTCGGCGAACGTCCGGCGCTGCGCGTGCCACAGCGGGCGGAGGAAGCCGATGTACAGGATCGCGTCGAGGAGGTGGGCCACGTGGCGCAGGACGGTGCGGATCAGCCCGGCGGGTCGCCCGGTCGTGGCGTGCACGACGACGATCCCGACCGTCCGCTTGCCGGGTGTCGCTCCGGTCCAGCCCTGGAGGGCGAAGAGCGCGGCCGCGGTGCCGAGCGCCCACCACGTGCCGCCGGGGACCACGGTGCTCGTGGTCACGCCGAAGCTGATCCCGGGGAGCCAGGCCACCTCGTAGGCGGGCCCGACCGCGAGGAACAGCACCGTCGCGACGATCGCCGTGTCGAGCAGCGACGCGACGACGCGGCGGGACCAGCTCGCATACTCCTCGCGCGTCGGCTCCGGACCGAGTCCGGGGAGGGCGGGCTCGAGGTCTCCGGCTCCGACGTCGTGCGTCGGCCCCCTGCCGGTCGGGGCGTCGATGGCCACGCGCCGATCCTGGCAGAGACCCCG
>JAQSXO010000304.1 GCA_029256625.1 Cellulosimicrobium sp.
GTCCCCACGACCAGCCCGACCGCCGTTCCGAAGACCGCGACGAGCACGGACTCGATGACGATCGTCGTGGCGAGCTGGGCGCGCCCCAGCCCGACGGCGCGCAGGAGCCCGATCTCGCGCGTGCGCTCGACGACGGACAGCGCAAGCGTGTTGACGATCCCGAGGACGGCGACGAGGACGGACAGGCCGAGCAGCGCGTAGACGATCGCGAGGATCGACTCGACCTGGGACGCGACCTCCCCGGCGAACTCGTCGGCGTCGAGCACGCTCGCGACGACGTAGGGCGCGACGGCGTCGGTCACCGCTCCCCGCACGGCCGCGGGGTCGGCGCCCGGCTCGACGTCGAGGAAGAGCATCTCGGGGGTCGTCGCGCCCACCCCGGAGGCGACGTCCGGGGGCAGCAGCATGTCGACGGAGAACGCGTGGGAGTCGATCACCGCGCCGATGCGGACGTCGTGCGCCGGGAGGTCGGGCCGGGTGGGGTCGGCGATCGTCACGACGTCGCCGAGGGCCCAGCCGTGCTCGTCGAGCGCGTCCTCCATGACGGCCGCCTCCCCGCGGGCGTACGCGCCGAGGTCGCCCTCGACCGCCGTCGTGCGGACCGAGCGACCGAAGCCCTCGGCGGGGAACCCGACGACGAGCTGCGGCTCGTCGTCGACGACGACCTGCCCGTACGTCGTGAGGTCGACGGACGCGACGCCGGGCACGGCGCGGACGTCGGCCGCGACCCCCTCGGGCAGGTACGGGGTCGCGGACCGGACGACGAGGTCGGCGGCCGTCTCCTCGTCAACGATGCCGGTCACGGACTCGCGTGCCGAGAGCGCGAGGACCGACGTCGTCGACACGAGCGCCATCCCCACGACGAGCGCACCCGCGGTCGCGGCCGTGCGCCGCGGCTGGCGCGTCACGTTGCCGCGCGCGAGCCCGCCGAGGGGGCGGGCGAGCGCGACGAACGGCGCGGCGAGGACGCTCAGCACGGGGCCGACCGCGAGCGGGGAGAGCAGCAGCACGCCCGCGATCACCCCGACCGCGCCGAGGCCGAGGAGCGGCGCCCCGCCGCTCCCGGTCGCCGCGGCCGCGACGACGAGACCGACGCCCGCGACCAGGGCCAGCGCGCCCGCGACCACCCGGGCGACGCCCGCGCCGGAAGGCCGCACGACGTCGGCCCGCATCGCCTCGACGGGTCGCACGAGCGCCGCGTGCCGCGCGGGGAGGGCCGCCGCCACCACGGAGACGACGACACCGACGACGAGCGGGACCACGATCCCGGCCGTCGTCACGGGCAGCGACCCGGCGAGCTCCATGCCGACCGCACCGAGCCCGGCGCGCGCAAGCTCGGCGAGCCCGAACCCGGCCGCGACGCCCAGCACCGCGCCGACGACCCCGACGACCGCGGCCTGCCCCAGGACCGAGGCGAACACCTGGGCCGGCGACGCCCCGACGGCGCGCAGCAGCGCGAGCTCGCGTGTGCGGCGGCGCACGTGCATCGCGAAGGTGTTGGTGATGATGAACGTGCCGACGAACAGGGCGAGCGCGGCGAACACGAGCAGGAACGTCGACACGAAGCCGAGCTGGTCGGCGATCGCGCTGCTCGTCTCGTCGCGCAGGTCCGCACCCGTCACGGCCTCGGCGCCGTCCGGGAGCGACGTCGCGACGGCGTCGCGCAGCGCCTCGGGCGAGACGCCGTCGGCGGCGTACAGGGCGATCGACGGCACGACGCCGTCCGGCGCGTACGTCGCGGCTGCCGTCTGGGCGTCGAGCAGGACGATGGTCGCGCCCGCCATCGGCGCCGACAGCGAGAGCTCGCCGACGACCCGCACGGGCCGTACCTCGTCGCCGAGCACGACGTCGGTCGTGTCGCCCACCGCGAGCCCCGACGCCTCGAGCGTCGCGGACTCGAGCGCGACCTCGTCGCCGCCCTCCGGTGCGCGGCCGTCCACGACGCGCGGCCCGGGGTCGCGGAGGTCGTAGCCGACCGCCATGCTCGGCGCCTGCGTGCTCAGCACCGCGGTGCCGTCGGCGCCCACGAGGACGGCGGGACCGCTCACCTCGGCGAGCGCGAGCTCGACGTCGTCGCGCGCGTCGAGCGTCCCGGCCAGGTCCGCCGGGACGAGGCTGCGGGCCCCGCCGAGCTGCGCGGACGAGGACTCGAGCGCGGAACCGGCGGCGGTCCCGCCGCGCACGTACGCGTCGGCCTGGATCGACGACGCGACGATGCCGTCGAACGTCGTCGCGAGCATCGCGCGCAGCGCGAACGTGCCGGTGACGAACGCGACGCCGATCGTCACCGCGAGCACCGACAGCACGAGCTGCGCGCCGTGCGCGCGCACGCCGCGCAGCGCGATCCGGCCCATCATCGGACGTCCGCCGGTTCGTGCGCCGGGACCGCGGGGTGCGTGGCGGCGGGTGCCGCCGGCGTGAGGGCCCCGAGCGTGTCGAGGACGGCCTGCGGCGTCGGGTCCCGCAGCTCGGTCACGAGACGGCCGTCCGCGAGGAACAGGACGCGGTGCGCGTACGACGCCGCCGTCGGGTCGTGCGTGACCATCGCGACGGACTGGCCGAGGTCGTCCACCGAGACGCGCAGGAAGCCGAGCACCTCGGCCGCGGCGCGCGAGTCGAGGTTGCCCGTCGGCTCGTCCGCGAACACGACCGCCGGGCGGGACACGAGCGCCCGTGCGCACGCGACGCGCTGCTGCTGCCCGCCCGAGAGCTCCGCCGGGCGGTGCCCGAGCCGCGGGCGCAGCCCCACGGCGTCGACCACGCGCTCGAACCACTCGCGGTCCACGGCCCGCCGCGCGATCGCGAGCGGCAGCACGATGTTCTCCTCCGCGGTGAGCGTCGGGACGAGGTTGAACGACTGGAACACGAACCCGATGCGCGTGCGCCGCAGCCGCGTCAGCCGTCGCTCGCTCATCGCCGAGACCGTCTCGCCGTCCACGACGACGGTCCCGGCCGTCGGGGAGTCCAGGCCCGCGAGGCAGTGCATGAGGGTCGACTTGCCCGACCCGGACGGGCCCATGATCGCGGTCAGGCGCCCGCGCTCGAGGTCGACGTCCACGCCGTCGAGCGCGCGGACCGTCGCCTCGCCGCGCCCGTACGTCTTCACGAGGCCGCGCGCGGTGGCGATCACGGGACGCTCCGGCGTGGTCCCGGAGGCTCCTGCGGCTCCCGTGGTGTGCTCCGCGGACGCGGCGACGGTCGTCGTCGCACCCGTCGTCCCAGGTCTGCTGCTCATCGGCCCTTTCCCTCCTGCGTCGTCGGCCCGGGATCCCGGGCCGGTCGTCACGACCTTCCCGCGGGGGCGCACCCCCGGGCATCGGGGACAGGCCCGGAGCCTTCCCCGGTCGCCGCAGGGCCGCTCTCAGGGTTCTCTCAGGGGGATTCCCGAGGGGCGGCCCGGTGTAGGCTCGACGTGAACGACAGGGGAGCTCCTGGAGGAGCTGAGAGTGCGGACCACCGCAGACCCTCGAACCTGATCCGGTTAGCACCGGTGGAGGAAGTCGGGAATCTCGATCACCTGCTCGTGCGGTCGCCCCCGCTCGCCGGAGCACGGGTCGCACGGGTCGGTGGACCCCTCCTGAACGTCCTGGGAGGACACATGCAGCGCACGACCGCCCGCACCCGCCGGGTCCGTCTCCTCGCGACCGGGGCGGGCACGACCCTCGCCCTCCTCGCCCTCGCCGCCTGCAGCGGCGGCGACGACACGACGTCAGGCGGGGGAGGCGACGACGCGTCGTCGGGCACCGGTGGCACCGTCACCCTCGTGACGCACGACTCCTTCGCCGTGAGCGACGAGGTGCTCGCCGCGTTCGAGGAGGAGAGCGGGCTCACCGTCGAGCAGGTCGCGCCCGGCGACGGGGGCGCGCTCGTCAACCAGCTGATCCTCACGAAGGACTCGCCGCTGGGCGACGTCGTGTTCGGGATCGACAACACGTTCGCGTCCCGCGCGATCGACGAGGGCGTGCTCGCGCCCTACACGCCGGCCGACCTCTCGGATTCCGCGGCGCAGTACGCGGTGGGCGACGGGGGAGAGCTGACGCCCGTCGACCTCGGCGACGTCTGCATCAATGTCGACCACGCGTGGTTCGCCGACGCCGGGATCCCGGAGCCCGTCTCGCTCGAGGACCTCGCGAAGCCGGAGTACGAGGACCTCCTCGTCGTGACCAACCCGGCGACGTCGTCGCCCGGTCTCGCGTTCCTCCTCGCGACCGTCGGGGCGTTCGGCGAGGACGGCTGGGAGGACTACTGGGCCGACCTCCGTGGCAACGGCGTGAAGGTCGTCGACGGGTGGTCCGACGCGTACTACGTCGACTTCTCCGGCTCCGAGGGCGCCGGGCCGCGGCCGCTCGTGCTGTCGTACTCGACGTCGCCCGCGTTCACGCTCACCGAGGACGGCTCCGACTCCACGACCGGCGCGCTGCTCGACACGTGCTTCCGTCAGGTCGAGTACGCGGGCGTGCTCGCGAACGCGAAGAACCCCGAGGGCGCCCAGCAGCTCGTCGACTTCCTCGTGAGCGAGGCGTTCCAGGCCGACGTGCCCGGCCAGATGTACATGTACCCCGCCGACGACTCCGTCGCGCTCCCCGAC
>JAQSXO010000305.1 GCA_029256625.1 Cellulosimicrobium sp.
GCGCGGGCTCGGGGGACCCGGGCGCCGGCTCGGCGTACAGGCACTGCATGCGCACGACCCGACCGCCCAGCCCGTGGCCCGGCGCCTCGGCGACGAACGCCGGCCGGACGGTCGCGGAGTCGAGGCGCACGCCCAGCTCCTCCTGGATCTCCCGCACCAGCGCCTCGGCGTCGGACTCGCCGGGCTCGACCTTGCCCCCGGGCATGAAGAAGCGGTCCTTGCCCGTCGTGCGGACGGTGAGCAGACGGCCGTCGCGGACGTTGACCCAGCCGACGGTGCGCAGCGGGGGCAGCTCGGCGGGTCCGAGGTGCGAAGGGTCGGTGGGGGAAAGGTCGTGCGACGTCACGGCTCCACTGTGCCATCTCCGGGGCGCCGTCCCCGTGGGGCCGACCGACGTCGACGGTTCGCGACGGGCGAGGAACTCCCGACGGCGCGTGGCGCACCCAGCGAGCCACGCGCCGTCGGGCCTGCCCCTCGCGCGGCCCCAGTTCCGGCGAAGGGCGATCGTGCCGGGCCGAGGCCCGGCACGACGATCGTCACACCGACCAGCGGACCTTGCTCGGTGCGGACTCGTTCCACACGCGGTCGAGCGCGGTCACGGCGTACGTGTACCGACGCCCGCGCACGGCGGTCGGGTCGAGGAAGTCCTGGAGCACCCGGCCCTCGGCCCGCTGCGTCGCGACGAGGTTCGCCGGGTCCTCGGTGTCCACGTGCTTCACCCACCCGTCGGCACGGTAGATCGCGAACGACGTCGCCGCGAACCGGCGGCCGCCGGCGTCGGTCCAGTGGACGCGGACGCCGTCGTCGCGCCAGCCGGCCCACGCGAGCACGGGCGTGCGGACCTTCGTGCCCGGCAGGTGCGGCATCGCGGGGACGAGGGCCGGGTACCGGTAGTGGTCGTCGCGCACGCGCGTCATCGAGCCCTGCGGGTCGGCCGGGACGTGCTTGGCCGAGAAGTACACGTTGCCGTGGACCGGGTGCTCCTGCTCCTGGCAGAACGTCAGGTGGTTCGACAGCTCGGCCGGGTCCGTGAAGACGCCGGACGTCACCTTGTACAGCGCCTCCCCGATGTACAGGTGCGTGCCGGACTGCGCGGCGACGTCGGCCCACCAGGGCACGAGCTTCGCGTAGTCCGCGACGGCGAGCCCGAGCTGCCAGTAGACCTGCGGGTTGATGTAGTCGAGCCAGCCCTCGAGGACCCACTTGCGCGTGTCGGCGAACTGCATGTCGTACGACTGCGACCCGCTCGTCTGCGAGCCGCGCGGGTCGGTCGCGGCGTTGCGCCAGATGCCGAACGGGCTGATGCCGAACTTCACCCAGGGCTTCGCCTGCTTGATGCGCTGCGAGATGGACTGCACGAACGTGTCGACGTTGTGCCGCCGCCAGTCCTCGATGCGGTCGAAGCCCGCGCCGTGCGACGCGAACGTCGCGGCGTCGGGGATCGTCTCGCCCGCGACGGCGTACGGGTAGAAGTAGTCGTCGAAGTGCACGCCGTCGAGGTCGTAGTGCTCGACGCTGTGCAGGATCGCGTTCTTGATGTGCTCCTGCGCCTCGGGCAGCCCGGGGTCGAAGTAGAGCTTGCCGCCGTACGCCCACACCCACTCCGGGTGCTCCCGCGCGGGGTGCTCGGGGACGAGCTTCGTCGGGTCGGCCTGCATCGACACGCGGTAGGGGTTGTACCAGGCGTGGATCTCGAGGTTGCGCCGGTGGCACTCCTCGACGACGTAGCCCAGCGGGTCGTAGCCCGGGTCCTGGCCCTGCACACCCGTGAGGTACTGCGACCACGGCTCGTACGGGCTCGGCCAGAACGCGTCGGCGGTCGGCCGGACCTGGACGAACACGGCGTTGAGCCGGAAGTCCTGCGCGACGTCGAGCCAGTGCAGGAGCTCCGCCTTCTGCTGGTCGGCCGACAGCCCGGACGCGGACGGCCAGTCGATGTTCACCACGCTCGAGATCCACATCGCGCGCAGCTCGCGCTTGCGCGGCGCCGGGGTCGCGGCCGCCGCGGCGTGGGCGGCGCCGGCCGGGGTGAGCGCGGCGGCCGGGGTGAGCGAGCCGACCGTCACGGTGAGCGTGCTCGCCGCCACCCCGGCGGTCGCGAGCGTGAGGAACTGCCGTCGTCCGACGCCGGCGGGCGGCAGGTCGTGGGACGGGGTGCGAGACGAGGGGGCGTCGAGCGTCATTGCTGAGATCCTCCGGGTCGATCGAAAGCGTGTGGAAGATACTTTCACAGAAAGGCCACTCTGTGAAGGTTTCCAACAGCGCGCCCGACAGCGAAGGCGCCGAGCACGACATCGCTGCCGTCATCCGGGCGATGACGGCAGCGATGTCGTGCTCGACCGCGAGCAGGATCGTGCTCGACGGCGTGGCGTCACCAGGACGCGTTGCGCGCGAGCTCGAGCGCGACCTCCTGCCACCACTGCCCGGCGGGCGGCCCGCCGTTGCACGACCCGTCGCTCTCGCCGGGCAGCTTGACCCACAGCAGCGCGTCGAGGTGCGTGCCGTCGTCGACCGCGCGCGGCGGGTCGCCGAGCGCGCGACCCCGCGGGTTGCACCACTCGCCGTTGCTCCCGTTGCCGTTGCGCGACGTGTCGACGACGAACGACACCTCTCCACCCAGCAGCGCCGCGACCTGCTCGCCGTACGCGCGCGACTCGGCCGTCGTGCGGTAGTTCGACGTGTTGAGCGCGAACCCGACGGCGTCGTCGAGACCCACCTGCCGCAGGCGGGCCGCGGCGGTCGCCGGGCTCAGCCACGCGGAGTGGCCCGCGTCGACGTAGACGCGCGCGCCGGCGTCGGTCAGGATGCGTGCCGCGTCCCGGAGCATGCCCGCGCGGTCGCCCTGGCCGGAGCAGTCGCCGAGCTGGGCCAGGGCGTCGGGCTCGAGGACCACCCACGGCTCGCCGACGATGCCCGACGCGACCGTCTGGACCCAGCTCCGGTAGGCCGCCTCGGCGGTGCCGCCGCCGGAGTGCGACCCGCAGTCGCGACCGGGGATGGCGTAGACCGTCAGGAGCGGCGTCGCGCCCTCGGCCGCCGCCGCGCTCGTGAACGCGGCGACCTTGGCGCGCGACACCTGCGCGTCCGCGTCGGTGACCCACGACGACTGCGGCGTGAGCGCGATCTTCGCGAGCAGGTCTCGGTCGCTGCCCGACGCCGCCTGCCAGGCCTCCCACGCCTGGTTCGTCTCGTCCACGTGGAACGTCACGTCGCCCGGCGTCGTCTCCGGCGGGTCGGTGGGGTCGGGCGGGTCGGTGGGGTCGGGCGGGACGTCGCCGCCGCACGCGACGCCGTCGAGCGTGAAGCTCGTGGGCACGGCCGGAGCGGACGCGGCCGTGCCCACGAGGCCGAAGGAGGCGCTGCCGCCCGTGGTGAGCGACGCGTTCCAGCCGACGTCGCCCACGGTGACCCGGCCGCCGTCGCGCACGAGCGTGCCGTTCCAGAGCTGGCTCACGCCCTCGCCGGGCGGCAGGTCCCAGCCCAGCTCCCAGCCCGAGCGCGGGGCGCCCAGGTTCGTCACGGTCACGTCGGCCTGGAAGCCCCCGGACCACGAGCTCGTGATGCGGTAGTCGACCGTGCAGGCCGAGGACGGCGCGGCCGCGCCGGACGTCGCGAGCGCCGCGGCGGCGGTCGCCGTGGCTCCCAGCGTCGCGAGTGTCGCGACAGCGGCGACGAGCGCCGCCGCGCGGGGTCGTCGGGTGGGGGAGGTCGCTCTCATGCTCGGGGCTCCGTCGCCTCGGGGTCAGGACACCGTCACGGTAGGGACCGTCGGGGCGGCGCTGTCAGGGTGCGAAACGTTTCGTCCGCGGCCGGTCGGACCCGGTGGGTTCGTCGCGAGGGTGGACCGGATCGTCGCGACCGGTCTCGTCGAGGTCGACCACGCCCGGCCCCTCCGCACGCACGACACGAGGGCCGTCATCCATCGGACGACGGCCCTCGTGTCGTGCTCGGCGCGGGGGCCGGGTCAGTCGAGGTGGTCCGCCACGAGGCGGGACGCGAGGCCCGTGTAGGTCGCCGGGGTGAGGTCGGAGAGGCGCTGCGCGACGTCGTCGGGCAGGCCGAGGCCGGCGACGAACTCGCGCAGGCGCGCCGCGTCGACGCGCTGGCCGCGCGTGAGGTCCTTGAGCCGCTCGTACGGGTTCTCCATGCCCGGCACACCCGCGACCGACGCCGCGCGCATCGCCGACTGGATGGGCTCGCCGAGCACCTCCCAGTTCTGGTCGAGGTCCGCGGCCATGAGGTCGGCGTTCGCCGCGAGGGCCTTGAGGCCGCGGCGCACGTTGTCGATCGCGAGGAGGGAGTGGCCGAACGCCGGGCCGACGTTGCGCTGCGTCGTCGAGTCCGTGAGGTCGCGCTGGAGGCGCGACGTGACGAGCGTCGAGCCGAGCGTGTCGAGCAGCGCGGAGGAGATCTCGAGGTTCGCCTCGGCGTTCTCGAACCGGATGGGGTTGACCTTGTGCGGCATCGTCGACGACCCGGTCGCCCCGGGCACGGGGATCTGCGTGAAGAACCCGAGCGAGATGTACGTCCACACGTCCGTCGCGAGGTTGTGGAGGATCCGGTTGAAGCGCGCGACGTCGGCG
>JAQSXO010000306.1 GCA_029256625.1 Cellulosimicrobium sp.
GATGCCGGCCTCGCCGCTCGTCACCATGCAGTACACGACCCGCTTGCCCTGGCCCGTCCACCGCGCGACCGCCGCGGCGGCGCCGAACTCCATGTCGTCGGGATGGGCGACGACGGCGAGCGCCGTGGACCAGTCCTCGGGCAGCGGGACGAGCGGGGGGAGGGCGTCTGTCGCGGTCATGACGCCACGCTATGCCGCGCCGCACCAGCGGGCGCGCCGACCGGGAGCGCGGTCGACGTCAGCGCTCGACCGGCGCGTCCTCGACGGACGTGACGGCCGGGTCGACGAACAGCCGGGCGCGCTCGGCGTCGACCACCACGCGCGCGAGCGACGCCTCGGACACGTCGACCGCGCCCGCGACCTCCTCGGCGAGCGCGCTCCGGCGCGCGTAGGCGTCGAACAGCCGGGTCTTCGTGCCGAGGAGGCGGACGAGGTGCTCGTCGACGCTGTCGACGGTCAGCAGGCGGTGCACCTGGACCGTCTCGACCTGTCCCATGCGGTGGGCGCGCGCGACGGCCTGCGCCTCGGTCGTGGGCTTGGTCTGCGGCTCGCACAGGATCACCACGGAGGCGGCCTGGATGTTGAGGCCCACTCCCCCGACGTCGATCTGGCTGACGAGCACGCGCGGGACCTCGGCCGCGGTGAAGTCGTCGACGATCGTCTGGCGCGTGCGGGCGGGCACGGAGCCGGTCAGGGGCGGGAGCGCGAGGTCGCCGAGCGCGCGCACGACCACGTCCACGACGTCCCGGAAGTACGAGAACACCACGACCTTGCGCCCGTTCTCGGCCGCCTCGCGCGCGATCTCCCCGAGCCGCCGCAGCTTCGCCGAGTCCTCGGGGTGCTCGACGGCGAACGCCGCCCGCCGCATGGCCATGAACGACCCCGCCGCGACCGCCTCCCGGTACGCGGCACCGTCGACCGTGCCGAGCCGCTCCCACTCGTCGACCTGCACGAGCTCGGGCAGCTCCTCGAGCACGTCCTCGGCGTTGCGGCGCAGGTAGGCGGGCGCGACGGCGTGCCGGAACGCGTCGGGGCCCGCCGCGCCGTGCGCGGCGTCGAGGCGGGCGGCGAGCCCCGGCTGGAGGTAGCCCAGCAGGGTGCGGAACTCCTCGACCCGGTTCTCCATGGGCGTGCCGGTGAGGAGCAGCACGTGCTCGGTCGTCCCAGCGAGGGCCGCGACGGCCACCGAGCGCTTCGCGAGCGGGTTCTTCACGTAGTGCGCCTCGTCCACGACGAGAACGGCGGGGCCGGCGGCCGCGGTGGTCGCGAACGCCTCGGTCCCAGCACGGCGCAGGCCCGCGAACGTCACGACGGCAACACCGCCGGTCAGGCGCCACGCCCCTGCCGCCTCGTCGCGGTCCTCACCGTGGACGGCGTGCACCGGGAGGTCGGCGTGCGCGCGCAGCTCGCGCACCCAGTTCTCCAGGACGCTCGCGGGGCAGACGACGAGCGCGTGCGTCGCGCCGCGCGCGAGGAGGTGCGCGACGACGGCGATCGCCTGGACGGTCTTGCCGAGGCCCATCTCGTCGCCCAGGACGACGCGGCGCTGCGCGAGCGCGAAGCGCGCCCCGAACGCCTGGTACCCGCGCAGCGAGACCCGCAGCAGCGACTCGTCGAGCGCCTGCGTCTGGACGCGGTCGACCAGCTCGGCGGGCAGGTGGCCCGCCGCGGCGGCGACGTCGCGCCCCGTGGGGGCGACGCCGTCGAGCAGCGCGTAGTACGCCGCGGACCGGCGCCGGAAGTCCGCCCAGACGTCGTACGGGCGCGCGGGCTCGCCGAGCAGCGTGGTGACGCGCCGGGCGTCCTCTGCCAGCCCCGTCGCCCGCGCCTGCGCCACGAGCCCGACGAGCGTCGCGACCGCCGCGAACGCCCGACGGCGCCGCTCGCCCCACGCGAGCAGGCGGCGCGGTCCGCTCGCGGCGACCAGCGCGTCGGCGCGCACACGCTCGTGCTCGGCGAGCGCGGCCCGCACCTGGTCGCCGTGCCGGGCGACGGCGGCGTCGGCCTGGTCGAGCGTGTGCAGCGCCTGGACGAGCGCGGTCGCGACCGGGTCCGTCGGCGTGAGGTCGATGCGGAAGCGCAGGCTCTCGCGCACCGCGCGCGCGACCTGCTCGGCCGCGGCGAGCAGGTGCGTCGCGGTCTGCGGGCCGATCTCGGGCAGCTTCTCGAGCCCGGTCCGCCCGAGGCGCGCGACCTCGCCCACCGTTCGCACGCCCGCGTCCGCGAGCGCCCCGAGCCGCAGGCGCTCGCGCGTCACGTCGCGCAGCGATCCGACGTCCACGGTGTCGAGCCGCGCCAGGACCTTCTCCTCGCGGCTGTCGCCGAACGCACCGCGCACCTGCTCGCGCGCCGTCCCGGGCGCGGCGGAGAGCGCCGCGAGCAGCGCGGCGAGGGCGTCCCCGTCCCCGACGACCGCCCGCGCGGTGGCGACGTCGGGCAGCCCCGCGCGCGGCGCGGTCACGGGTGCCAGCGGGCGAGGCACTCGGCGACGTACGTCACGTCGTGCGTCGAGCCGTCGGCGATCGACATCGTCAGCTCGTACACGTCGTCGTGGGGAGCATGCAGCGCGACACCGTTCATGCCGTAGAACACGACGACGGCGACCAGACCGAGCCGCTTGTTTCCGTCGACGAGCGCGTGGTTCTGGACGACGGAGAGCATCAGCGCGGCCGCCTTCAGGTCGAGCGACGGGTACGCCTCCTCACCGAACATCGAGGCGCGAGGACGATGCACGGCCGAGTCGAGCGCACCCCAATCGCGGACGACCGGCTCCGCCCGGAGCAGCGCGCGCGCCGCGGCGAGCAGGTCCCCGACCTCGAGGTACTCGACCTCTCGCGACGCGACCACCTCAGGCGAGCTTGTCGAGCACGGGTCCGTACTCGCGGATCGCGTCCGCGATCAGTCGATCACGGAGTGCGTCGCGCTCCGCGCCGTACCGTCGTACGGCCTCACGGACGATCTCGTTCTGCGAGCGCCCCTCGCGCTCCGCAGCCGCCTCGAGGACGCGCTTCTCGTCCTCGGTGAACCGCACGACCATCTGGTTGCCGCTCATCCCGCACCTCCCGACGTGGTATCACCACAGTATCGCTCCCGGCCGCAGGTACGCTCCGGCACCCTCACGACGACGTGCCGACCTCCGCCGTCCAGCGCTCCATCCGGGACTGCGCCGCGTCGAGGAACGCCGTCTTGTCGCGCGTGTAGTCGTCGTAGTCGTCGGCGTCCGCGTGGCGCGCGGCGAGGGCTCGCTTCGTCGCCTCGTAGGCCGCGGCCTCGGCGGGGACGGCGCGCAGCCAGTCGCGGAACGCGACGACGTACGCGGCGAAGGGCGAGTCGAGGCGTCGGACGTGCAGGATCACGGGCGGCTCGCCGTCGATGCCCGGGCGGGTGAGCAGTCGCTTGCGGTACAGGTCCGGGTCCGGGTCGGCACCCGGGCGCGGGATGTCGCGGTACACGCCGGGCGAGTCGGGGCGCGCACCGCGCTCGATCGCGAACCCGAGCGGCCCGAGCGCCGCCTCCAGCGCCGCCTCGGAGGGCAGCGGCGCGACGCGCACCTGGAGGTCGATGATCGGCTTCGCCGCGAGGCCGGGGACCGCCGTCGACCCGATGTGCTCCACCACGACCGGGTCCGTGCCGTCGCGGCTCTCGAGGTCGTCCAGCGCGCCGGCGAGGCGCTCGGTCCACCGCCTCCCGATCCCGGTCCATCGAGGGTCGTGGGTGTCGACGATCGCTGCGGGCATCCCCGCACCCTACGACGTGCCCCCGACGGGAGCACCCTCCCGACGAGACATGAGAAGCGGCACCGGGATCGCGTCGATCCGGGGCCGCTTCCCACGTCTCGGCGAGCAGGCGGCGGCCGCTCGTCAGTACGTCCTCAGGCCGTGGGCGCGGAACTGGTCGCGCACGCGCTCGATGAGCTCGGCCGACGGCGCGGGCGTGCCGTCGAGCTCGTAGGTGCGACCGAGGGCGTCCCACTTGTCGCGGCCCATCTGGTGGAAGGGCAGCACCTCGACGCGCGTCACCGTGCCGGGGCGGATCGTGTTGAGCGAGGCCGCGTACTCCGCGACCTTCTCCACGTTGTCCACGTCGTCGGTGAGGCCCGGGACGAGGACGAAGCGCACCCACACCTCGGGCGCGTGGCCGGTGAGGCCGCGCTCGGCGATCCGCCGCCCGAACCGCAGCGTCGGCTCGAGGTCGCGGCTCGTGACCTTCTTGTACGTGTCGGGGTCGCCGGACTTCACGTCGAGCAGCACGAGGTCGGTGTCGTCGAGCATCGCGTCGGTCGCGTGGGCACCGAGGAAGCCGGACGTGTCGAGCGCGGTGTGCACGTCCATCGCCTTGGCGCCGCGCAGCACGCGGGCGGCGAAGGCGGGCTGCATGAGCACCTCGCCGCCGGAGAGCGTGAGCCCCCCGTGCGTGGCCCGGAACACGGGCAGGTAGCGCTTGACGCGCCCCAGGAGCTCGTCCGCCGTGACGGGCCGACCGTCCTTCATGGCGAACGTGTCGGGGTTGTGGCAGTACAGGCACCGCAGGGGGCACCCGTTGAGGAACACCGTGAGCCGGGTCCCCGGCCCGTCCACG
>JAQSXO010000307.1 GCA_029256625.1 Cellulosimicrobium sp.
CGTCGCGTTGTGCAGGTGCAGCAGCAGGAGCTTGCCGCTGCCCGCCTCGACCGCGGTCTCCGACCGGTGCACGGGGATCGACGTGTCGTCGGCCCCGACATACAGGAGCTGGTCGCCGCCGTCGAACCAGTAGGCCGGGTCGTACGGGTCGCCGGTGAACGTCTCCGTGGCGTCGACGAGCTGGTCGGCAGCCTGCGAGTAGGGCGAGTACGTGAGGACCTGGAACGTCGGGACGTCGCCCTCCTCGATGCCGAGCGACCCGATGCCGACCGGGATGACGACGACGTTGTTGTCGAACACGGAGGTGTCGACGTTCCCCCACACGGAGTTGATCGGCTGGAGGTCGACGTTGTCCCCGGCCTCGTACGCCGTCCCGTCCGGTGCCGTCCAGTCCTTGAGGGTGAACGTCGCCGCGAGGGTCAGGTCCGTCTCGCTGTTGTACTTGATCGCCGCGACCTCGAAGTCCGCGGAGCCGTCGGAGTCGACGTCGACCTCGACCGCCGGGATCGAGACCGAGCCGAGGCTCGCCCACTCGCCGTCGACCGCGACGCCGATGCCGATGACACCGTCGGCGGGGTCGCCGCCGTCCGCGGCGACCTGCGGCGCCGTCGACGTGAAGCCGACCGCGCGCACGTCGGCCGCCGCGATGGCCGACGCCGAGGCACCGACCGCCGCGTCCGCCTCGAGGCGCGGGCTCGTCGTCTTGAGCTCGAACGGCGCGACGAGCGAGAACCAGCCACCCGAGGCCACGCCGCGGCCGTCGAGGTCGAGGTCCGCGGTGGTCGCCGTGCCGGGGAAGGCGACGGCCTGGCCGGTCAGGTCGCTCACGGGCTTCGGCGAGGCCTGCACCGGGACGCGGAGCTCGGCGCCGCCGTCGGTCGGGGTGAGCACGACGCGGCCGCTGACGGAGGACACGAAGTCGCGCGGAACGCCGAGGCCGGAGTCGTCCGACGACGTCGGGTCGAGCTCCTTGGCGAGCGTCGCGGGGTCCGCGGTGAGCGTCACGGTGACGACCGTGCGCTGCCCGGCGGGGACGGTGACCGACGCCGGGGCGACGGACACGGTCGTGCCGCCCGCCGTGCTCGACTGCGCGAAGCTCGCCGCGTACGTCTTCGGGGCGTCGCCCGTGTTCTGCACGGTCACGGTCTTGCGCACGGTCACGGTGTCCTTGCCGACCGGCACGACGCCGAACGCCACGGACACCTGGTCGGAGTCCTGGGACGCGTAGGCGAGCGTCGTGTTCGTGACCGCGTCGACGGCGTCGACGCGGCCGGAGCCCACGCGCTCGGGGCCGTAGGCGGTGCCCGTGCCCGACGGCCCGGTGAAGACGTCGTGCGTCGCGGTGTTCATGACCGAGGCCTTGACCTCGGCCGGCGCCCAGCCCGGGTGGGCCTCCTTGACGAGCGCCGCGATGCCCGCGACGTGCGGGGTCGCCATCGACGTGCCGGACTTGATGCTCGCGCCGTCCAGGTGACCGGACGCGACGGAGGCGATCCCCGTGCCGGGGGCGGCGACGTCGGGCTTGGCGACGCCGAGCGAGCCGTGCACGCCGCGCGACGACCCGCTGTTGAGCGTGTCGCCGATCTCCGGGATCGAGACGAACGACGACAGCGCGAACGACGGGCCGATGGTCATCGTGACCTCGCCGGCCTCGATCGCCGGGCGCAGCGCGTCGTGGCTCGCGGCCGTGAGCTGGGCACCGGGGATGCCCGCGTTGCCCGCGATGCCCGCGACGAACGACGGGAGCTCGGAGGAGAGCAGCACGCCGACCGCGCCCGCGGCCTGCGCGTTGTTGAACCGCGCGGCGCTGCCGCACGCGCGCGTCGCGTCGTTGTCGTCCCAGTAGAGGAACGCGATCTTGCCGGCGACGGCCGCCGCCTGCTCGGGCGTGAACGCCTGGCACCCGGAGAAGTCGTCCGCGACGAACGCGACCGGGGCGGTCACGTCCGCGCCGCCCGCGTAGTCCTGGGAGTTCTGTGCGGGGTACTCGCCCGCGAGCGACTCCGGAGCGTCGACGCGCACCGCGTCGAACGTCTGGGTGTCGCCGACCGAGTTCGCGACCGTGAGGGCGGTGCGCGCGTTGCCGGGCGAGCCGCCGACGTCGGTCACGTCGCCCGCGTTGCCCGACGCGATGACGGACAGCGTGCCGAGGCGCGAGAGCTGGTCGATGAACAGGTTCTCGGGGTCGTCCGCGGGGGAGCCGTCGGAGCCGAGGGAGAGGTTGACGATGTCGAGGCGGTCGGACAGGTCGCCGTCGCCGTTCGGGTCGGCCGCCCACTCGAGCGCGTCGACGACGACGCCGGTCGAGCCGCCGAGGTCGCCGAACACCTTGAGCGCGTACAGGCCCGCCTCGGGCGCCGAGCCCGGGCCGACCTGCCAGTCCGAGATGTCGGTGAGGGTCGAGTAGTCGCCGTCGAACGTCTCGCCGTCCGCGGTGACGCCGTACGCCGCCGTCGTGCCGGCCACGTGGGAGCCGTGGCCCGAGCCGACCGAGTCGAGCGAGTCGATGGGGTTCTCGTCGGGCGTCGGCACGAGCGTCGTGCCGGGCACGGTGCCGCTCGCGTCGTAGTCGTACCCCGCGAAGTCGTGCCCGCCGAGGAACTTCAGCTCGTCGAACGTGCCCTCGGGGACCGGGCCCGTGCCGCGGTCGCCGTAGGCCTCGTCGAACGCCTCCTGGGTGCCCGGGCCGCCGAACGCCTTGTGCGTGTAGTCGATGCCCGTGTCGATGATGCCGATGCGCACGCCCTCGCCGGTGAGGCCGGTGCTCTGCCACGTCTCGAGCGCCCGCGTGAACACGTCCGTGCCCTTGTTCGCGGGCTTCTTGGGGATGATCCGGTAGACCGTGACGACCGAGGCGTCGCGCGCGAGGTCGCGCACCCGGGCCGCGTCGCCCGTGACGACGACGCCCGCGACGAGCGTGCTCGTCACCGACACCTGCTGCGGGTCGCGCGCGCCGGCGCTGCGGGCGGTCGCCTGCTGCGGGACCACGTCGTCCGCGAGCTCGGCGACCTCCTGCGCGTTGGCCTCGACCTCGTCCGGGGTCGCGCCCTGCGCCGCCAGGTCGACCGCCGACGGCGCGTCGAGCTCGACGAACGCCGTCACCGTGCCGCGCGCCGTGGCGAGCGACGGGGCGACCTTGTCGGTCGGGGCGAGGGACGCGCCCGACTGCACGCCGAGGGAGTCCCCGGGGTCGGGCGGCGGGTCCGCGACGGCGGGCGCGGCGGCAGCGGCGACGACGGCGAGGCTCGCGGCGGCAGCGGTCAACGACACGGGTAGAGAACGGTGCTTCATCGACACTCATCTCCCCGGCAGGGCCGGTTCGGCGAAGGGTTCGTGGATGGGTCCTTCCCAGCGGTCTCGCCCGGGTGGGACGGAGGCCACCCGAGCACGGTAACGAACGACCGCCCGACCTGCCCAGCGGCGGGCGCCGGCGCCGGTGACGAGCCGGAGACAACGAGGACCGCACGCTCTACGATGCGGGCGGGGTCACAGGACGTGGCCGTCCTGTGGGAGTCCCCTTCCCGCGGCAGGTCCACGAGGTGCGAACCCGGGGGCGTGGCCCACGCAGAAGGAGAAACCATGACCAGATCCTCGCTCCGTGTCCTGTCCGCCGCGCTCGTCGCCGGACTTGCGCTCAGCGCCGCCGCCGCGGCGCCCGCCCTCGCGTCGGAGCCGGACCTGCGGGTCGTGACCTGGGACCGGGGGACCGGCGCGTCCGACGACGCCCAGGTCTCGAGCGGCGAGAGCTGTGCGGTCGAGGCGCAGCCGCTCCTGCCCGGCCAGGACCCCGACACGCTCCCGCCCGCGCCCGAGGTGTGCTTCGGCTCGCTCGAGGAGGCGCTCGAGTTCGTCTCGGGCGGCGACGTCGCCTCGTCGCGGCTCGCCGACGCGACGGCGGTGGAGGTGGAAGGTCTGGTCTCGGAGCTCAACGCGTCGGCGTCGGCAGGCCCGCGCCTCGCCGGGACGGAGCGTGCGACGACCGCCGCCGCCAGCTCGCTGGTCCTGGGTGTGCTGTGGCGTGACGCCAACTACAAGGGCACGTCCAAGGTGCTCTACGGGTCGGGCACCAACGGGTGCTACACCGGCTCGACGTACGGCTTCCCGAACCTCGCGAACCTGCTCATGAACAACGTCGTCACCTCCGCGACGACCTACGCGGGCTGCTGGGTGACCCTGTACGACTCCTACAGCTACGCGGGCGCGAAGAAGAACTGCACGCCGCACTGCGCGACGCTCGGCACGTTCGACAACAAGGCGTCCTCGGTCGTCTACCGTCCCGTGGGCCAGCTCGGCTGAGAGGTCACGCCGCGCCGCCGGGCACGTCGCTGGACCAGCGGCGGGCCCGGCCGGCGCCGAGCCGGGCCGGGCTCACCTCCCGCACGGCGACGTGGCGCCCCAGCAGGTGCCCGACGGCGTCGCCCGCGGCCCGCGCGGCCCGCGCCCCGGTGTCGCCGGGGGAGTCCGGGACGACGTCGAGCACGACGCTCCCGTCGGCGGACTGGTGGAGCTGCCACGCGGCCATGCCGTGGGCCTGGAGGTGCTGGGCGGCGTCGACGGACGG
>JAQSXO010000308.1 GCA_029256625.1 Cellulosimicrobium sp.
CCGAAGGTCTGGAAGCCCACCTGGCACCGGCGGCCCGTGCGCTCGGCCACCTCGACGAGCGCGAGGTGCTCCGCGAGGGACGCGGCGGTCGGCTTCTCGAGCAGGACGTCGACGCCCGCCTCCATCGCGGCGCGCGCGAGCGGGAGGTGGGTCGGGATCGGGGTGGAGATCACGACGACCTCGGGGCGGACGGCCGCGTCGGACGACGAGAGCAGGTCGCCCAGCGTGGGGAACCACGGCGCGGGGGCCTCGTCGGGCCGGCGCGGGTCCACGACCGCGCTCAGCCGGACGCGACCCTGCCCCGCGAGCGCGGCGACCGTGCGCAGGTGGGACCCGCCGTGGCCGTGGACCCCGACGACGGCGACCGGGACGGCCGCCTGCCCGGGGTCGAGCACGGGGTCGGTCCCCGGCACGGTGGCGCGTACGGTCCCGCTCACCGGACGCGCTCCGCGAGCGCCGCCGCCTCGTCGAGGTCGAGCCCGCGGTCGACGAGCACGGCGCGCGCGCCCGTCTCGAGCGTCCCGCCGGCCGGGATCGTGCGGGGCGCGTCCCAGGCCAGGGCCGGGCCGGCCCCGGGGTACTCGGACGCGCGCAGGAACCACGGCACTGTCTCGCCCTGCTGGACGAGGAGCAGCGTCGTGGTGTGGGAGGGGTGCTCCTGCACGAACGCGACCCACGGGGACGTGCTGCCGTGAGCGCTCTCCTCGCCACGCCCGTGCGCGCTGAGCACGCTCGTCGTGCCCGCCGCGCGCAGGCGCCAGAAGAAGCCGCCGTACCCGGCGCCGGGGCGCCCGTTGGTCGCGGGCGAGCCGATGACGAGCGCGCCGCGCTCGGCGCGCAGGGTCGAGCGCCAGTCGAGGACCCAGGACTCGTCGTCGAGGATCCAGGCGTCGAGACGGCGGTCCTCCTCGAGCTGGGGGACGCCCTGCTCGTCGTGCCAGCGGACGCCGTCGTGCAGCAGGTGCTGCTCCACGGGGTCGACGGCGAGCGCGTGGCTCACCTGTCGGCCGTGGTTGGGCAGGAGCGTCGGGCCGACGTCGGCGACGAACGTGCGACCGCCCCAGTACGACGTGCCGTTGACGTCGGCGACGGCCATCGAGGCGCCGTAGTGGTGGCGGTGGTCGACGGGACCGGCGTCGGTGAGCGGGACGCCGGCGAGGGTGTGGACCGGGTGCAGGTAGGAGCGCGGCGCGTGCACGGCCGGGATGCGGTCGCCCTGCTGGTAGCGGGCCAGGCGCAGGTCGCCGGCGCGCAGGACGACGGCCTCCCCGTCGGGGGCCCAGCGGACCTCCCGGGTCACGGGCTGGTCGACGGGCCCGGCTCCGGCGCTCTCGACGACGACCGTGCCGGCAGGCTCGGCCGACGGGACCACGCGGGCCCGGGCCACCTGGCGCGGGACGGGTCCCGTCGTGGCGCGGACCTCGAGCCGCGGCTCGAAGCGGGTCGTGCGCGACGCGGGCGCGGAGTCGTCGATCAGGGCGGAGAGCTCCTTCCAGGCGTGCCGGCCGAGCTCGGCCTGCGGCACGGCGACCGTCGTGAGCGACGGCGTCGCGTAGCGGGCGAGGTCGATGTCGTCGAAGCCGACGACGGACATGTCCTTGGGCACCGCGACGCCCGCCTCGTTGAGCCCGGCGAGCAGGCCGAACGCGACGAGGTCGTTGAACGCGACGACGGCGGTCGGCCGGGCGGTGAGGACCTCGTCGACGGCGGCGTGGCCGGCGGCGATGTCGGGCCCGGCGGGGAGCTCGACGAGCTCGAGGTCGGGCGTGCGGTCGAGCACGCGCCGCAGCCCGGTGCGCCGGAGCGCGTCGGACGCGCTGCCGGGCGGGCCGGCGAGGTAGGCGACCCGGCGGTGGCCGAGGGAGAGCAGGTGCTCGAGCACCTGGGCAGCGGCGTCGGCGTAGTCGACGACGAGCGACGGCACGGGCGCCTCGCCCGTGCGGGCGAGCTCGCGGTTGACGAGCACGACGGGGGAGACGTCGGGGACGAGCAGCGCGAGCTCGGCCGCGGGCATGCGCGGGGAGACGAGCACGAGGGCGTCGCAGCGCAGCCGTGCCTCGAGCGCGATCGCGGCCTCCTCGGTGGGGTCCTCGGCGGTGTCTGCCACGAGGACGCGGTACCCGGCCGGGGCGGCCGCCGAGGTGACGCCGCGCAGGATCTGCTGGAAGACCGGGTTGCCCAGGTCCGGGACGACGAGCGCGACCGTGTTGGTCCGTCCGAGCGACAGGCTCCGCGCGACGTTGCTGGGCCGGTAGCTCAGGTCTGCGGCCGCCTGGCGGACGCGTGCGCTGATCTCCGGGTCGACCGTCGCGCGGCCGTTCATGACGCGCGACACCGTCGCCCGGGAGACGCCCGCGGCGGTCGCCACGTCGGCGATCGTCACCCCGCCTCGCCGTGTGCTCACGCTTGCCATCGTTCTCCCTCGAGTCGTGGTTCGCGCGCCGCGGGCACGCACGACTGCGTGGTGCCCGCGCTCGCCGGGGTCGGCCGGTGCCGCGCGATGCCCTGACCGTACACCATGGGAAACCGGTTCCACATGTGCTACGGTCCTCACCCAGCAACCGGTTTCCCCTCGATGGGGGAACGCAGGACTACCGATCGACGACGACCGGAGGGTGACGGATGACCGGCACGAGGTGCGAGGAGGGTCTCGCATGGCGGTGACCGAGCTCGCGCGAGGGACCGCCGCACGGCGGCCCGCACGCAAGAAGGGGGACGGGAAGGCGGCGGCGCTCTTCCTCGCCCCCTGGTTCGTGGGCCTCGTGCTCATCACGGCGGGCCCGATGGTGGCGTCGCTCTACCTGTCCTTCACGGACTACAACCTGCTCCAGGCGCCGAGCTGGATCGGGTGGGACAACTACGAGCGGATGTTCGCCGACCCGCGGCTGCTCAACTCGCTGCAGGTGACGTTCACGTACGTGTTCGTCTCCGTGCCGCTCCAGCTCGCGGCCGCGCTCGGCCTCGCGCTCCTGCTCGACAAGGGCCTGCGCGGGCTCGCGGTCTACCGCTCGATCTACTACCTGCCCTCGCTGCTCGGCGGGAGCGTGGCGATCGCGATCCTGTGGCGCCAGGTCTTCGGCGCCGACGGGCTCATCAACCAGGTCCTGGCGCTCGTCGGGATCGAGGGGCAGGGCTGGGTCTCGCACCCGGACTACGCGCTGGGCACGCTCGTCGCCCTCAACGTGTGGACCTTCGGGGCGCCGATGATCATCTTCCTCGCCGGGCTGCGCCAGATCCCGCGCATGTACTACGAGGCGGCCTCGATCGACGGCGCCGGCCGGTGGCGCCAGTTCCGCTCGATCACGGTGCCGATGCTCACGCCGATCATCTTCTTCAACCTCGTGCTCCAGCTCATCAACGCGTTCCAGTCCTTCACGCAGGCGTTCGTCGTGAGCGGCGGTACCGGCGGGCCGGCGGACTCGACGATGTTCTACACGCTCTACCTCTACCTCAAGGGCTTCGGCTCGCTCGAGATGGGCTACGCGTCGGCGATGGCCTGGTTCCTGCTCCTGATCATCGGCGGGATGACGTTCGTCAACTTCCTCGCCTCGAAGTACTGGGTCTTCTACGATGACTGACACCACGCACCCCGCCACGGGGACCCCCACCGACGCCGCCGTTCTCGAGGACGCGGCCCCCGGCAGCCGCTCCCGGTCGACGCTCTCGCAGCTCGCGGCCGACGCGCCGCCCACCGCCCCGCGACCCCGACGTCGTGCGCAGTCCGCGCGGGTCCGCTCCGTGCTCAAGCACGTGCTGCTCATCGCGTTCGGGCTCGTCATGCTGTACCCGCTGCTGTGGATGCTCGCGAGCTCGTTCAAGCCGTCGGCGCTGATCTTCCGCGAGCCGGGCCTCATCCCGTCCGCGGTCGACCTCGGCAACTACACCGACGGGTGGAACGCGCTCACCCACCCGTTCGGCCACTACCTGCTCAACTCCGCGATCGTGGTGCTCGGGTCGGTGCTGGGCAACCTCGTCTCGTGCTCGCTCGCGGCCTACGCGTTCGCCCGGCTGCAGTTCCGGGGCCGCGGGGTCTGGTTCGCGATCATGCTCATGTCGATCATGCTGCCGATCCACGTGGTGATCGTGCCGCAGTACGTGCTGTTCTCCTCGCTGGAGTGGATCAACACGTTCCTGCCGCTCATCGTGCCCAAGCTGCTCGCGACCGACGCGTTCTTCATCTTCCTCATGGTCCAGTTCTTCCGCGGGATCCCCAAGGAGCTGGACGAGGCCGCGCGGCTCGACGGCTGCGGCCACGGACGCATCTACCTGCGCATCATGATGCCGCTCGCACTGCCGGCGCTCGCGACGACGGCGATCTTCACCTTCATCTGGACCTGGAACGACTTCTTCAGCCAGCTGATCTTCCTGACCAAGCCGGACATGTACACGGTCCCGATCGCGTTGCGCACGTTCGTCGACGCCACGGGCCAGAGCTCGTGGGGACCGATGTTCGCCATGTCGATCGTCTCCCTGGTCCCCGTGTTCCTCGTCTTCCTCTTCGGTCAGAAGTACCTCGTCAAGGGCATCGCCACGACGGGGATCAAGTAGCTCCTCC
>JAQSXO010000309.1 GCA_029256625.1 Cellulosimicrobium sp.
CGAGCCGGCCGAGCCGGCCGAGTCGGCCGAGCCGGCCGGTTCGGCCGTGGAGGTCGCGCCGTGACCGCGCGGGGGACGACGCCGCCGGTCCAGGATGTGCCGGTCGGAACCGCCCCGCTCCGCGCCGCGCCGGTCCGCGACGTGCCGGTCCGCGACGTGCCGGGCGCGGTCCCGCGTGCGGCGGCCGGTCGGGGCTCGGACGCCCCCGAGCCCGTGCTCAGCGTCGTCGTCATGCACCACCCGGCGCGGGGCGACGTCTCGGAGCTGGTCCGCGCGTGCGCGCCGCTCGACGTGCGGGTCGTCGAGGATCCGGACCCGGACGGCCCGCCCAGCCCACTGCGCACCGCGAAGCGCGCGTGGGCCGCCGTGGCCGCGGGGGCGACGCACCACCTCGTGCTGCAGGACGACGTCACCCCGGTCCCCGGGTTCGCCGAGCTCGTGCTGCGGGCGGTGCGCGCGCGGGACCGCCACGCCGTCGCGCTCTACTCGAACTGGAACAGCCCGCGCAACGCCTACCTCGTGCGCGCCGCGGCGGTCGCCGGGCAGGCGTGGGCGCCGCTCGGGCACGACGAGTGGGTGCCCACGCTCGGCCTCGTCCTCCCCGCGGAGGGCGCGCTGCGCCTCGCGGCGCACCTCGCGGCCCTGCCCGACGACGAGCGCGACGACGACGAGGCCGTCGTGACCTTCTGCGCGCGCGAGGGCTACCCCGTCGTCGCGACGCTGCCGCACCTGCTGGAGCACGGCGACGGGCCGAGCCTCGCGGGCAACGACGCGCACGGCGCCCGGCACGCGACCGTCCCGGCGGGCGACGCCGTCGACCCGGGCGCGTGGGACCGGCCCGGCCTCGACCGCGAGCCGTCGCGCTCGCCGGCGACCATCCGGCCGGTCGCGGTCACGCTCGAGCGGTCGCGCTGCACGCTGCGCGTGCTCCGTCCGGGCGTCGGTGAACCGCTCGAGCACCCGTTCGGCTGGGGCTGGGACGCGTGGTCGTGGTGGCTCGGCGTCGACCCGGCGACGGTCGCGCACGACGTGTCGGTGCTCGTCGCGGGCGCCTCCCCGGAGCTCGACCCCGTCTCGCGCGCCGCGCTCGGCGAGCTCGGCGCGGCGTGCTGGCTGCTCGGTCACGACGTCGCCCGCACGGACTGGCCGACCCCCGCCGGCCCCGACGCCCCGGCGCACCGGACCGCCGCGGTCCGGACGTGGGTGCTCTCCGGCCTCCTCCCCGCCGACCGCCCGGAGGACGTGGTCGACGAGCTCGTAGCGTTCGGCCTCGACGCGCTGATCGCGGGCGAGACGTCGACCGGCACCCCGCCGAACCCGGGGTTGCGGGCGGGTTCGACGCCGGGGTCGCCCACAAGCCCGGGTTCGGCACCGGTCGTCGGGGCCCGGGTGGGCGATGGTGCGGCCGGTGGTGGCCTCGAACAGGCTGCGCTCGCCGCCGCGCGGCTCCTCGGGGAGCGCGACGCCGAGGTCGTGTGCCGGGAGGCGGGACCCGCGGTGCCGGTGCGCGTCGTCGTGCACGACTGCCCGGCGTGCGGCGCGCGCGTCGAGGACGCCGTGCGGCGCCTCACCGCGCAGGCCGACCTCGACGGCGCCGCCGAGCACCGGGTCGCTGGGCCCGACGACGTCGTGGGACCTGGCGGGGCACCCTCTGATCGGTCCGACGGTCCCGAGACGCCCGAGACGCCCGCGGCATCTGACGCGCCTGACGCGCCCGAGGCACCCGACGGGTCTGGCGGCCGGGCCGTCGTCGAGGTCCTCGCGTGCGAGCACGTCGAGACACGGGGGCTCCTCGGCGTCGACCCCGGCGCACGCTACGTCTCGCGTGGGCTGTGGGCGTCGCGAACGGCGGCCGCATCTCTGCGCGCGACGACAGGCGAGGCGCAGCGGACGACGGCGCACCCGGGTGACGCTCCAGGCCTCACCGCGGCGGACCTCCTGGTGGCGCTCGCGGACGCCGACGCCGCGCACGTGCTCCCGGTCGTGACGCGCGCGGACGGGGACGCGACCGGCCGGCCGAGCCCGGCAGCGCTGGGCTTGCAGCACGCGGCGGGACCCGTGCAGCGGTACGCAGACGTCCATGCCGAGGCGCGGCTCGCGCGTGCGGAGACGCTGCTGTGAACGCGACCCCGACCGCCCCGTCGGACCGCGCGTCGGCGGGCGCGTGGGCATGGCGTGGCGCGGCCCTGCTGCTGGACCTCGACGGGACGCTCGTCGACTCGTCCGCCGCGATCGAGCGGCACACGCTCGCGTGGGCGGCGCGGCTCGGGCTCGACGGCGACGCGGTGGTCGCGGCGTCGCACGGCCGCCGCGACGTCGAGGTCGTCCGGCTCGTCGCGCCGGGCGCCGACGTCGCGCGCGAGGTCGAGTGGTTGCACCGCATCTCGTGCGACGACACCGAGGGCGTCGTGGCCGTGCCGGGCGCGGCGGACCTGCTGGACGGCCTGGACCCGCGCGTGTGGACGGTCGTCACGTCCGCGGCGCGCGAGGTCGCGCTCGCGCGACTGACGGCTGCGGGGCTGCCCGTGCCGGTGCGGTTCGTGTGCGCGGAGGACGTGGCGCGCGGCAAGCCCGACCCCGAGGGGTTCCTCGCGGGGGCGCGGCTGCTCGGCGTCGACCCGCGGCGCTGCCTGGTCCTGGAGGACTCCGCCGCCGGGGTCGCCGCGGGGCGGGGTGCGACGGCGACCGTGCTCTCCGTCGGCCCCGACGACGTCCCGGGTGCGCACCACGGCGTCGCCGACCTGCGTCCCGTGGCCGCTCGCGTCGTCGACGCCGAGGTCGAGGTCGTCGTGCCCGCAGGCGACGTGGGCCCGTCCGAGGGTCCGGTCGAGCACCGGTTCGAGGGGCCGTTCGAGGGGCCGTTCGAGGGGCCGTTCGACGGGCCGTTCGACGGGCTCGGCGACGGGCTGCCGGAGTTCGTCGCATGAGCGCGGTCGATCCGGAGCCCGAGGTCGAGCTGTGGTTCGTCGACACGACCCCACCCCTCGCCGACCACGACCTGAGGGTCGTTATGGACCCCTTGTCGACCGCGAGGTCGTGCTCGATGCGGGGTCGTGACGTGCTCGGCGCGGAGGTGCTGGACTCGGCGGAGCGCGCGCGGGCCGGGAGACTCGCCTCGCCCGCCGACGCCGCGCGGTACGTGCGCGCGCACGTCGCCGCGCGCGAGCTGCTCGCCGCGCGCACGGGGGTGCGGCCCGCCGACGTGCGCTGGGAGGTGGGGCAGCACGGGAAGCCGGGTCCCGTCGTCGGGCAGCGGTGGAACCTCAGCCGCAGCGGCGACCACGCGCTCGTCGCGCTCGCCGAGACGGACGTGGGCGTCGACGTGCAGGTGCGTGACCCGCGCGTCGACGTCCGCCGTCTCGCCGCGCGGTTCCTCGGCCCGGCGGACGCGCGGTCGGCCGCGGACGACGACCCGTGGCGCCGCCTGTCGCGGCTGGAGGCGTGCGCCAAGGCGGTCGGCGGTCGGCTGCTCGACGTGCTCGGGCTCGACGTGCGCGCCACCGGGAGGGTGCGGGCCGTCGACGGCCCGTGGGCCGGGCAGGAGTGGTGGGTGAGCGACGTGGCCGCCCCGGCGGGTGCGGTCGCGGCCTGCGCGACGCCGGGACCGCGACCGCACGCGCACCGCACCCGGGTCTGGGGCGCCGAGCGGCCGGCCCTCGCCGTCGTGCGGGGCGACGCGGGGGGAGAGCGATGAGGGTCGTGCACCGGATGGAGGTCCGGGGGCGCGCCGGCGACGGGCCCGCGACGTGGGGCCAGACGGCGATCCGGCGCGCGCTCGCCGCGCTGGAGCCGCTGGACCACCAGTTCAACCTCGTGTGGGGCGGGCCGCTCGACGCGCCCGTGCCGACCGAGGCCGCGACCGCCGTCGTGCGCGCGCTCGTCGAGCGGCACGACTCGCTGCGGACGCGGATCCTCCCGCGCGACGACGGCTTCGTCCAGGAGCTGTGCGGCGCCGGGACGGTCGAGGTCGTCGAGGAGCGGGTCGCCGACGTCGGCGAGGTCGCCGCGTCCGGCGCCCGGCTGCGCGACGAGCTCTGGGGCCGTGCGTTCGACTACCCGACCGAGCTGCCCGTGCGGGCCGGTCTCGTGACGGTGGACGGCGCGGTGCACCACACGACGCTGGTCGTCGCGCACACCGCGCTCGACGGCTGGGGGCTGCCCGTCCTCGACGCCGACCTCACGGCCCTCGCCGCGGGCGCCGCGCCGCCCGACGTCGGGGCGTGGACGCCGCTCGACGAGGCGACCTGGCAGACCTCGGACGAGGGGCGACGGCACGACGCCGCCGCGCGTGCCCGCACCCTGCGCACCATGCGCGCGGCCCCGGGGGAGGTGTTCGCGCGGCGCCCGCCGGGCGGCGCCGACGGTCCGCGGTACCGGCAGACCGTCCTGCGCTCGCGGCGCCTGGGGCCGGCGGCCGAGCGCGTGGCCGCGCGCTGGCGCACGAGCACGTCCGGCGTGCTGCTCGCGGCGTCGTGCCGGGCGCTCGCCCTGGCCGCGGGCCGTGACGACCTCGCGCTCCAGGTCATGGTGAGCAACCGCTTCCG
>JAQSXO010000310.1 GCA_029256625.1 Cellulosimicrobium sp.
GCGACGTGTCCGTCGACGTCCGCGCGGGCGAGGTCCGCGCGCTGCTCGGCCCCAACGGCGCGGGCAAGTCGTCGCTGCTCGCGGTGCTCACCGGCGACCTGGTCCCCGAGGCCGGGGACGTCGTGGTCGACGGGCGACCGCTGGGCGCGTGGACGCCCACCGAGCTCGCGCTGCGCCGGGCGGTGATGCTCCAGCAGGTCTCGCTGAGCTTCCCGTTCACCGCCGTGGACGTCGTCCGCATGGGCCGCTCGCCGTGGCGCGGCACGCCGTTCGAGGACGAGGACGACGCCGCGGTCGCCGAGGCCCTGGCCGCGACCGACGTCGAGCACCTGGCCGACCGGCACTTCACGTCGCTCTCGGGCGGGGAGAAGGCGCGCGTCGCGCTGTCCCGCGTGCTCGCGCAGCGCACCGCGCTCCTCATGCTCGACGAGCCGACCGCCGCGCTCGACCTCAAGCACCAGGAGCTCGTGCTCCAGCTCGCACGGGCGCACGCCGCCGCGGGCGGTGCCGTGGTCGTCGTCGTGCACGACCTCTCGCTCGCGGCCGCGTACGCCGACCAGGTGACCGTCCTCGCGGGCGGGCGCGTCGTCGCCGACGGCGGCCCGCGCGACGTCCTCACCGCCGAGCTGCTGAGCGGCGTCTACGACTACCCCGTCGAGGTCGTCGACCACCCCGGTGGCGGCGCGCCGATCGTCCTGCCGCGCCGCTGACCACGCGGGGGCCGAGGACCGGCCGAACCTCGCTCGTGCCTCTGTCGAGCATGGAGCAATGTGTCGACTATGCTCGACGGGCATCGACTATCTTCGACGACCGTCGACGATCAGACGCGCGCTGGATATTCACCCTCCTCGGTGAGCTCGCACGACACCGTGAGCGCGGAACGAGCGATGGACGCTCTGGTAGAGCTCGCACGAGGGCTCAGCACCGCTCCGTGAACGTGGCTCGGTCCATGTCTGGGCGGAACGGCAGCTGGCGGCCCCCGCGAGGACCAGGGTTCTACCTCGGTTGGCCAGGGTTCTACCTCGGCTTACCAGGGCTCTACCTCGCGACGGGGACGTTGCCCGGGAGGACCTCGTAGCGGTCCGGGGTGGCCATGAACGACCCGCGTCCGCCGGTGATCGAGCGCAGGTCGAGGACGTAGCGGGTGAGCTCGGCCTCGGGGACGAGCGCGTCGACGCGGACGCGGCCGTCGGGCAGGGAGTCGGTCGCGGTGATGTGGCCGCGGCGTGCGGAGAGGTCGCCCATGACGTCGCCCTGCGCGTCGGACGGGACGGTCACGGACACGGCGGAGACGGGTTCCAGGACGACGGTGCCCGCCGCCGCGAGCGCATCACGCACCCCGACGGCGCCCGCGGTGCGGAACGCCATGTCGGAGGAGTCGACGGAGTGCGCCTTGCCGTCGAGGACCTCGACGCGCAGGTCGACGACCGGGTACCCGTGCGGGCCGCCGCCCTCCATCGCCTCGCGCGCGCCGCGCTCCACGGCGGGGAGGTACTGGCGTGGCACCGACCCGCCGACGACGGAGCTGACGAACGCGAACCCCTCGCCGCGCGGGAGCGGGGACACGCGGAGCTGCACGACGGCGAACTGCCCGTGCCCGCCCGACTGCTTCTTCACCTTGCCCTCGACCTCGACGGCGCGCGTGATGGTCTCGCGGTACGCGACCTGCACGGGCTCGGTCGTGACGCGCACGCCGAAGGACCGTTCCAGCCGCTCGACCGCGACGGCGAGGTGGGTGTCGCCGAGCCCGCCGAGCACGGCCTGCGACCCGGTGAGGTCGACGTGCAGCGTGGGGTCCTCGGCGCGCAGGCGGGTCAGGGCGGAGGAGAGCTTGTCGTCGTCGGACTGCGACACGGGTCGCAGCGCGACCGCGTACACCGGCGGCCGCTCGGGGAGGTCGCGCGCGGACACGGGTGCACGCCGCGCCGCCAGCAGCGTGCCGGTCGAGGCGGCGGAGAGCTTCGCGACGGCGGCCACGTCGCCCGCGACCACGCGGTCGACCGCGACGTGCTCGCGCCCGCGCAGCCGGAAGAGCCCGTGCACGCGGTCCTCGGCGCCGGTCGCGGTGCTCACGAGGTGGTCGCCCGTCGCGACCGACCCCGAGAGCACCTTGAACACCGACACCTGGCCCACGAACGGGTCGACGACCGTCCGGAAGACGTGCACGAGCGCGTCCCCGGTCGGGTCGGCCGCGACCTCCGTCGTCGCGCGCGCCGACGGGGAGCCGTCGGCGCCGCCCGACCCCGCGCCGTCGGGCAGCGCGACGACGGCCGCCCGGTCCGCGGGCGACGGTCCCAGCTCGCACACGAGGTCGAGCACCCGGTCGACGCCGACGCCCGTCACCGCGGACGCGAGCAGCACGGGCACGGCCTCGCCCGTGAGCACCTCGTGCGCGAGCGTGCGCTCGAGGTCGGCCGCACCGGGCTCGTCGCCCGCGAGGTACGCCTCGAGCTGGTCGTCGTCGTGCGTGACGATCTCCTCGACGACCTCGTCGTGCAGCGCGTGCTCCTCGTCGCGCACGTCGGCGGGGACGTCCTCCTCGTGGGTGCGCCCGTCGCCGTCGTACTCCCGCGCGCGCTCCGTGAGGACGTCGGCCACGCCGTGCAGCGACTGCTCCTCGCCGAGCGGGAGCTCGAGCGGCACGAACGGCGCGTCGAGCGTGCCGCGCAGCGCGGCGAGCACGGTGCGGAAGCTCGCCCGCGCACGGTCCTCCTGGGAGACGACGACGAGGCGGGGTATCCCCGCCTCGTCGCAGCGTCGCCAGACCTCCTCCGTGCCCGACTGGACCCCGTCGACGGCGCTCACCACCACGACCGCGAGGTCGGCCACGGCGAGCGCCGCGTCGACCGAGCCCGCGAAGTCCGGGGAGCCGGGCGTGTCGAGCAGGGTCACCTGGTGCATGACGCCGTCGGGCGCCCGCCAGTCCAGGTGCGCGACGCCGAGGCTCACCGAGATGCCGCGGGCGACCTCCTCGGGCTCGTGGTCGCAGACGGTCGTGCCCTCGGCGACGGAGCCGGCCCGCGGGATCGCGCCCGCACGATGGAGGAACGCCTCCGCGAGCGTGGTCTTGCCCGAGCCGCTGTGCCCCACGAGGGCGACGTTGCGGGTCGTGGCCGGGCCGGTGGACGTCGACGTCGTGGCCATGGCTGCCTCCTGGCGGGCCCGGGCACGAGCCCTACAGGTGCAGGTCCGCGAAGACGCGCAGGGCGTCACGCACGAACGTGGCGCCCGCGACCCCGCCGTAGTTCTTGGCGAACCGGTCGTCCGCGACGTACATCTCGCCGAGACCGACGACGTACTCCTTGACCGGAGTCGCGCCGGCACCCGGCGTGCCGGGGATGCCGCCGAGCCACTCGACGTGGCGGCGCGCGAGCGCCTGCGCCTCCTCGGACGCCGGGTCGACGCCCCGCGCGGCTGCCGCGGCCCAGTCCTCGCCGAGCTCGCGCGTGCGGGCCTGCCAGACCGCGCGGTCGTCGTCGGACATCCCGCGCCACCACGCGTCGCCGCGCGCGTACGCGTCCTTGCCCCAGCGGTCCTCGACCTCGTCCTTGTACTGCGTGTGGTCGAACCCGTCGAACATGTCGTCCGCCATGAGCTCGCCACCTCCTTCCATCGTGGTGATCGTCCGTTCGACCGACGCGATCTGCCGCGCCAGCCGTTGCCGCTCCGCCCGCAGCCACTCGAGGTGGCCGCGCAGGGCCCGCACCTGGGCGTCGCGCTCGGCGGTGCCCGACGACGGCCGGTCACCCCGCGCGCCCGGATCGCCGTCGAGCGCCTCCTGGATCGCGGGGAGGCCGAGGCCGAGGTCGCGCAGGAGCAGGATCCGCTGGAGCCGGACGAGCGCGTCCGCGTCGTAGTGGCGGTAGCCGTTGGACGCGACCCGGCTCGGGCGCAGCAGCCCCACCGCGTCGTAGTGACGCAGGGTGCGGCTCGTCGTGCCGGCGAGGCGCGCGACCTCCTGGATGGACCAGTCGGCCGTGCGCTCGCTCGTCGTTCCTGCGGGGTGCATCTCCCTCCCCCTCCCACGGTCTCGGCGTCTCGGCAGTCGCCCGTGCGGCAACGAGAACCACGCTAGAAGTTGACGCTACGTCAAGGTCAACACCATCACCTCTGGACCGGGCGACGGACACGGGCGGCGCGGTGACGACGGGCGTACCGTCGAGAGAGAGCGCCCGCGGGTGGGCGCGCGACGAGCACGGAGGCCGCCATGGCCACGACGGAGCAGGTTCGGCAGCACTACGCCGGGAAGGACCTCGCGGCCCGCCTCCTCGCCGCGGCGGGAGCCGGCGACGGACCGGTGACGGTCGACGCGCTCACCCCGTACGACGAGCTCCACGCCGGGGGCGCGACGTCGACCGCCGCGCTCCTCGACCTCCTCGGCCTCGCGCCGGGCACCACCCTGCTCGACGTCGGCAGCGGGCTCGGCGGACCGGCGCGGCTCGCCGCGCACCGGCACGGCTGCCACGTCACCGGCGTGGACCTCAGCCCGGACTTCGTCGACGCCGCGCGCGAGCTCACCGCACGGACGGGGCTCGACGACCTCGTGACGTTCGCGCTGGTCGACGGCGACCGGCTGCCCTCCGACGACGCGTCGCACGACCGCGCGATGCTCGTCCACGTCGGCATGAACGTGCCCGACAAGGCGGCGCTCTTCACCGAGGTCCACCGCGTGCTGCGCCCCGGGAGCCCGTTCGGGCTCTTCGAGCAGATGCGGGTCGGGGCCGGCGACCTGCCCTTCCCGATGCCCTGGGGCGTCGACGCCGTGTCGTCGTTCGTCGAGACCCCGGACGACTACGGCCGCGCGCTGACGGCGGCCGGGTTCGACGTCCTGCGCGTCGAGGACCGGCGCGCGGCGCTCGCCGCCGGAGGAGGTCCCGGGCAGGACGGGCTCGTCGTCGTGTTCGGCCAGGAGTTCGTCACGCGGATCAGCAACAACGTCGCGGCGACGCGCGCCGGGCTCCTCGCGCCCGTCGTCGTGCTCGCGCGCGCCTGAGCACCGCCCCCGCGGTCGTCGTGCTCGCGCGCGACTGAGCGCCGGCCCCGCCGTCCGGGCCGGCGCTGGCCCGTCAGGCCGCGAGCGGCGCCCGGCGGAGCAGGACGGTCGCGAGCCCGGCCGGCGTCCCGACGACGGCGCTCGCGCCCGCCGCGGCCAGCTCGCCCCGGCGCGCGTAGCCCCAGGCGACCCCGACGCACGGGATCCTGTGGGCCCCGGCTCCGAGGACGTCGTGCTCACGGTCGCCGACCATGACCACGCGGCGTGGGGCGCCGAGCGACGCGAGCGCGTGCGCGACGACGTCCGCCTTGGTGCTGCGCGACCCGTCGAGCGTCGCGCCGAACACGTCGTCGAGGCCGCGGTCGAGGTACGCGTCGAGCCCGAAGTGGGCGACGATCCGCCGGGCCATCGGCTCCGGCTTCGACGTCGCGACGGCGAGGCGCAGCCCGGCGTCGCGGAGCGCCGTCAGGCACTCCGGGATCCCCGGGTAGACCGCGTTGTCGAGGAGGTTCCCGGCCGCGTACACGTCGCGGTAGGCGACGACGGCGTCGGCCACGCGGTCGACCGGCACGCCGTGCGCCGCGAACGACTCCCCGAGCGGGGGCCCGACGAAGCCGCGGAGCACCGGCTCGGCGGGGACCGGGACACCCAGCACGCCGTACGCGTGCCGCACGGACGCGAGGATCCCGGGGGCCGAGTCGGTGAGCGTGCCGTCGAGGTCGAGCAGGACGAGGTCGTCGCGCGCGCTCATCCGGCCGACGCCTCGTCGCCGGCGGAGCCGGGCGTGCCGCCGGGGCCGGAGGCGCCGGATCCGGTGGTCCCGGAGACCACCATCGCGGCAGGCCCGCTGCGGCGGCCCAGGACGAACCCGACCGCGCCTCCGACGAGCAGCGCGCCCGCACCGGCGAGGAATGCCGCGGTGCCCAGCGGGTACGCCCCGCCGGGGACGAACGTGGTGCCTGAGAGCGGCGCGTACGCGAACCATCCAGACGGCGTCGGGCGGCTCGCCACCCAGGCCGCGACGGCCAGGAGAGCGACGCCGACCAGGACGAGCGCCGCGAGGACGACGGTCGCGACGCGCGGGCGGCGCGGACGAGGCACGGACGAGGGTTGCTCGGGAGCGGTCACGCCGGCCATCGTCCCGGCCCGAGGTACCGAGAGCAACTGCCAACCGGCAATCCGTTGAGTGCATGAAATAGTCGCGTCCGGGCCCGCCGACCGCGACTATTTCATGCACTCAGCGTCGGGGTGGCCGGGCGCTACTCGCCGACGGTCCCGTCGATCGCCTCGCGGAGCAGGTCGGCGTGCCCGTTGTGCCGCGCGTACTCCTCGATCATGTGGACGAGGATCCAGCGCAGGTTCCAGCGCTCGCCCGTGTGCCGGTCGGGCCGGGCGCTCAGCCGGTCCAGGCCGCCGTCCGCGAGCGCCTCGTCCAGGATCGCGTCCGACGCCGCGGCGGCGCGGTCGAAGAGCATGCGCAGCGCCGCCGGGGAGTCGCCCGCCGCGGAGGTCCAGTCCCAGTCGCGGTCGTCGGCCCAGTCGGCGGTGTCGAAGGGAGCCATGAGCGGCTCGTCGAGGAGCACCTGCGAGAACCACTGGGACTCGACGAACGCGAGGTGCTTGAGCAGCCCGCCGAGCGTCATCGACGACGGCCGGATCCGGTGCGCGAGCTCGGCCGCGTCGAGCCCCGACGTCTTCCACCGCAGCGTGTCGCGGTGGAAGTCGAGGAAGCCGCGCAGCGTGGCCACCTCGTCGGCGGCGACGGGCGGGTCGGTGCGGTGGTCGGTCACGGCGTCACCCTAGCGGCGGCACCGCCGGGAGCGCCCTGGTCGTCACCGCGGCGATCGACCGCTGAGCTCCGCCTCCCAGACGAGCCACTTGCGTCGCACGGCCGCGTCGACGTCGACACCCTGGGAGCGCGCGAGCAGCAGCAGGTGCGCCAGGACGTCGGCGACCTCGTCCGCGAGGGGCGAGGCTCCGCCGTCGGGCCCGGCAGCCCCGTCGCCGGCCGCCGCCCCGACCGGCGACACGTCCCCGCGCGGGCGGGTGCGCCCCGTCGCGACGAGGAACGCCTGGGTGAGCTCCCCGACCTCCTCGGCGAGCTTGAGCATGAACCAGTCCGGGTCGCGCTCGACGCCGAACTTCCGTGCGTAGAGCGCCGAGACGGCCTCGACGCGCTCGCCGAGGCCGGAGAGAGTCAGGGGCGCGTCGTCGTCCATCGGGCCAGTGAACCAGCGAACGCCCGGGGCTACCGCACGCCGAGCGCGACGGCGAGCAGCACCACCGTCGCGACGATCTCCCCGATCCCGACCGCCTTCGGGCTCAGCGGTCGTCCCGGCAGCACCGCCGCGCGGGCCGTCGCCGCGGCGAGGAACGCCGTCGCCCACCACCACGTGGGGTCGTGCACCACGGCGAGCACCCCCGCCGCGAGGGTGACCGCCGCGTGGTACGCGACCGACGCCACGACGTACGACCGCACGCCGCGCTCGCGGATCATCGTCTTGACGTAGAGCACCGTGCCGAACAGGTA
>JAQSXO010000311.1 GCA_029256625.1 Cellulosimicrobium sp.
GCGTGGATCGGCTCGCGCACGTCCGCGGGGTCGACGACGTCGCCCGCCTGGGCGAACGCGCGCAGCTCGTCGACGGTCGGGCCGGACACGACGAACTTGCGACCCTCCGCGCCGAGCGAGTCCCACGTCTCGGGGGACGCGTCCGACCCGGACCGCTCGGGCTGGGCCGGGGGCGACAGGCGGGGGTCGACGTCGGCGTTCGCGGTCGCGTAGATCGAGTTCAGCGCGCTGAGCGCACCCGACCAGATGACGCCGTTGAACACCAGGACGACGACCACAGCGACGACGACGCCGCTGACGAACCGGGCCACGGGAGCGGGCACGACGTTGTCGACGACGAGGCTGAGCCAGCGCGCGAGGCGCCGCAGACCACGGCCGACCTGGAGCACGAGCAGCCCGACGGCGAGCGCCACGAGCAGCGTGACGACCTCGCGCCCGGGCACGTCCTCGGACATGCCGAACAGGTGCCGCAGCTCGATCTGTCGGCGCGCCCCGAGGACCAGCGCGAGCGGCACGAGCACGACGGTCGCCCCGGCGAGCACCCACCACGCGACCCGGCTCGCGCGTGCCGTCCACCGGACGCGCAGCCCGACCTTGACCGCGAACCACTCGACGAACGCCCCGACGCCGTACCCGCCGACCGCGCTCACGCCCGAGATCACGGCCTGGTAGTACCAGGCGCGCGGGATGAGCGACGGGGTGAACGACAGGCAGAACCACAGCAGCGCGAGCACCAGCCCGGTCGCCGAGAACCGCCGCAGCCACCGTCCCCACACGCCGTGCCGGGGCCGCTCCTCGTCGACGGGCTCAGGGGCGCGGGTCTCCGTCACGGTGGGCTGCACATCGCGAGCGTAGGGGAGGCGCCTCGAACCGTCCCCTCGAAGCGCCCGCGCCCGCGCCGGGAGCGGTCACGCCTCCAGGAGCAGCGCCTCGCCCTGGCCCCCGCCGCCGCACAGCCCGACGGCGACGCGCCCGCCGCCGCGGCGCGGCAGCTCGTGCGCCGCGTGGACGGCGAGGCGGGCACCGGACGCACCGATGGGGTGGCCGAGCGAGATGCCGCCGCCGTGCACGTTGACGACGTCCGGCGAGACGCCGAGCACGCGCGTGGACACCGCGACGACGGTCGCGAACGCCTCGTTGATCTCGACGAGGTCGAGGTCCTCGACCGTCCAGCCTGCGCGGTCGAGGGCCTGGCGGATCGCGCGCGCGGGCTGGGAGTGCAGCGACGTGTCCGGGCCGGCGACCTGGCCCCACGCCCGCACGGTCGCGAGCACGGGCGCGCCCGCGGACTCGGCCCGGGCCCGGGTCGTCAGCACGAGCGCGGCGGCGCCGTCGGAGATCTGCGACGCGTTGCCCGCGGTGATGGTGCCCTCGGGGTCGAACGCGGGGCGCAGGCGCGCGAGGCCCTCGACGCTCGTGTCGGGGCGCACGCCCTCGTCGTCGCGCACCTCGACCGGCTCGCCCCGGCGCTGCGGGACGCTCACGGGCGCGAGCTCGGCGTCGAACAGGCCGTCCTTCGCCGCGGCCGCGGCGCGCTGGTGCGAGGCCGCCGCGACGGCGTCCTGCTCCTCGCGCGACACGAACACGTCGCCGGTGTTGGTGCGCTCGGTCGAGACGCCCATGGAGGCGCGGTCGAACGCGTCGGTGAGCCCGTCGCGCGCGACGGCGTCGACGAGCGTCGCGTCGCCGAACGCGAACCCGGCGCGCGACCCCGGCAGCAGGTGCGGCGCGTTGGTCATGGACTCCTGGCCGCCGACGAGCACGACCTCGGCCTCGCCGGAGCGGATCATCCGCGTCCCGTCGATGACGGCCGTCAGGCCGGACAGGCACACCTTGTTCACCGTCACGGCGGGCACGTCCCAACCCACCCCCGCGGCGGCGGCCGTCTGGCGCGCGGGGTTCTGCCCCGCCCCGGCCTGGAGCACCTGGCCGAACACCACGGCGTCGACGGCGTCCGCGCCGAGGCCCGAGCGCTCGATCGCGGCGCGTGCGGCGACGGCGCCGAGCTCGACCGCGGTCAGCGCGGCGAGCGAGCCCTTGAGCCGCCCCTGCGGGGTGCGGGCCGCGGCGACGATCACGACGTCGTCCGGGCGGGCGGCGGAAGAGACGTCGGGGGAGACGGGGGTGGTGGTGCTCACGGCTGGACCTCCAGGGGTGCGGACGGCGGTGTCTGCGCGGGCGCCGGGGGTGTGGCGCCCGCTCGTACGGTGGTCGTGCCGGCGACGGCGCCGTCCACGAGCCCGAGCAGGAGCCCGAGGAACACGTCCGGCTCCTCGAGGTGGGGGCTGTGCCCGACGCCGGGCCGCACCTCTTCACGGTACCGCCCGCCGGCGGCCGCGTAGGCGTCGAGGACGGCCCGGGTCTGGGCGACCATCGGCTGCGGCGGGTGCGTCTCGGCCCCCGGCCAGCCGGGGACGGCGCCGAGCGCGCCGAGCTGCGCGAGGTCGAACAGCGACGCGTCCGAGACGATCGCGTCGGCGTCGCCGCGCACCCACAGCACGGGAGCCGTCGCGCCCGACGTCGCGAAGCCGGACAGGTCGCAGTACCTCGCGCTGATCGCGTTGTTCATGCCGCGCGTCCCGGGGGCCACGCCGGGCCAGGTGTCGGACGTCGTCCGGTCGCCCGGGTAGTTGTCGTCACCCGTGCGCGTGGAGAGCACCGAGTCGAGCAGGAGCTCCTCCAGCTCGCCGAGCGGCTCGCCGAGCGAGGCTGGGTCGGCGACGTAGAACCGGCGCAGCACGTCGCGGGGCGACCCGGCGTCCTCGCTGCGGTCGCCCGCCGCGAGCGCCGCGACGAACGCGGGGTTCGCCGTCCCGCCGCCCGAGCCCGCGAAGTCGGGGGAGAGCGGCGTGCCGCCGACGTCGCGCGTGCCGCCGAACCCGTACGGCGACATGGGCGCCTCGAGGAGGATCGCGTCGAACAGGTCGGGCCGGTCGGTCGCGAGCTGGAGCACGACCCCCGCCCCGGCGACGAGCGGGCGCGCGAGGTCGAGCGCGTCGACGACGGCCGCGACGTCGTCCGCGTAGTCGCGCACGCCGCGCGTCGCGTCGACGGGCCGGACCTCGGCGTCGCCGTACCCGCGCAGGTCGACGGCTACGCCGCGCACGTCGGGGGGCAGCGCGCGCAGCAGCGGGTCGAAGAACGCCGACGACGAGCAGTTGCCGTGCACGAGCAGGACCGTGGCCCGCACGTCGCCGTCGGCGGCGACCTCGCGCACGTGCTCGCGCCCGCGCGGGGTCGGGACGTCGCGGCGCAGCACGTCGCGCGTCACGACGGCGTCCCGGCGGCCTGCGTGGACGGTCCCGGACCGGCGTCGGCGACGTCGAGCGGGGCGTCGTCGAGCGCGACGGTGAGCTCGGGCTCGGTCGCGGAGCGCACGTCGTCGACGCTCACGCCGGGCGCGGTCTCGCGCAGCACGAGGCCGTCGGGCGTCACGTCGATCACCGCGAGGTCCGTGATGATCCGGTGCACGACCCCACGTCCCGTGAGCGGGAGCGAGCACGAGCGCAGGATCTTGGGCGACCCGTCGCGCGCGACGTGCTCCATGAGCACGATGACTCGCCCGGCGCCGTGCACGAGGTCCATCGCGCCGCCGGGTCCCTTGACCATCTTGCCGGGGATCATCCAGTTGGCGAGGTCGCCCGTCTCGGAGACCTGCATGCCGCCGAGGATCGCGGCGTCGATCTTGCCGCCGCGGATCATGCCGAAGCTCAGCGCCGAGTCGAAGAAGGCAGCGCCCGGCAGGACGGTGACGGTCTCCTTGCCGGCGTTGATGAGGTCGGGGTCGACGGCGTCCTCGGTCGGGTACGGCCCGACGCCGAGGATCCCGTTCTCGGACTGGAGCACGAGGTGCTTGTCGGCGGGGACGTAGTTGGGCACGAGCGTCGGCAGGCCGATGCCGAGGTTGACGTACCAGCCGTCCTGGAGCTCGCGCGCGGCGCGCGCGGCCATCTCGTCGCGGGTGAGCGGCATGTCTCAGCCCTCCTTCACGGTGGTCGCGGTGCCCGACGACGCGGGCGCGGGCTGGTCGGTCGCGGCGGCCGGGCGCACGGTGCGGCGCTCGATGCGCTTGGGCGCGTCGGGGCCGACCTCGACGACGCGGTGCACGAACACGCCGGGCAGGTGCACCTCGTCGGGGTCGATCTCGCCGGGCTCGACGAGCTCCTCGACCTGCGCGACGCACACGCGGCCCGCCATCGCGGCGAGCGGCGAGAAGTTGCGGGCCGAGCGATGGAACACGAGGTTGCCGTGCCGGTCGCCGCGCAGGGCGTGCACGAGCGCGTAGTCCGTGGCGATCGCGTCCTCGAGCACGAACTCGGCCTCGTCGGCGTACGACCCGTCGCGGCCGCGCGGCCCGACGCCGAACGTGCGGACCTCCTTGGGCGCGCTCGCCTGCGCGACGCCGCCCGCGCCGTCGTACCGCTGGGGCAGGCCGCCCTCGGCGACCTGCGTGCCGACGCCCGTGCGCGTCCAGAACCCGGCGATACCCGCCCCGCCGGCGCGCAGCTTCTCCGCGAGCGTGCCCTGCGGCGTGAGCTCCAGCTCGAGCTCGCCCGAGAGGAACTGCCGCTCGAACTCCTTGTTCTCCCCGACGTACGAGCTCGTCATCTTGCGGATGCGGCCCGCGCCGAGCAGGACGCCCAGGCCCCAGTCGTCGACGCCGCAGTTGTTGCTCACGACCCACAGGTCGCGCGTGCCCTGCGCGAGCAGCGCCTCGATGAGCGCGATGGGGTTGCCGCACAGGCCGAACCCGCCGACCGCGAGCGACGCGCCGTCGGGCACGTCCGCGACGGCCTCGGCCGCGGACGCGACCACCTTGTCCAGCCCGGTCCCTCGTGGGGACGCGATCGTGGGGCTCATGCCGTGACCTCCTCGTCACTCGCCGGTCCGGGTCCGCCGCTCGTGACGGCGGCCAGGGCCTGCAGGGTCTCGCCCGCGACGGCCTCGACGCCGGGCGGGCTCATGATGATCGTGTAGTGATTGATACCCGCTACGTCGCGGGTGCGCAGCCCCGGCAGCCGCTCGCGCCACGCGGCGAGGTGCTCGGGGGAGTAGAGCGCCTCGGGCTCGTCGAGCAGGCCGCGCGGCGCGCGCAGCAGCACGAGGGGCACGTCGAGCGGGCGGTCGCCCGCGAGCGCGTCCGCGAGCGGGCCGCCCTCGTAGAGCTCGAGCGAGTCGGCCGAGACCGCCGCCCCCGACGACGCCGGGCGCAGGGTGGGCGCCTCGCCCACGAGGTCGTAGTCGACGTACCCCGCGACGACGTCGCCCCACGGCTCGGCCCACGCGCTCGCGAACGCGGGGTGTGCGCGCCAGAAGCCGCGGTACTCCTCGCGGTCGGCGAACGTGCGCTCGAGGCGCTCGACGGCCGGGCCGAGCAGGGCGCGCAGGACCTCGTCGTGCGTCGCGTCGGGCGCGAGCCCGGTGGGCGGCGGGAGCGGGATGCCGCCGTCGACGAGCACGAGCCGGGTGACGCGGCCGGGGTGGCGGTGCGCGAGCACGACGGACACGAACGCCCCCATCGAGTGCCCGAGCGCGACGACGCTCTCGACCCCCAGCGCGTCGAGCACGGTGGCGAGGTCGTCGGCGTGCGCGCCCATGCCGTACGGGCCGGGCAGGGCGTTGCTCCGCCCGCGGCCCCGCAGGTCGGGCGCGACGACGCGCACGCCCGGCAGGGCCGCGACGACCGCGGGCCACGCGCGGTGCGACGCGGTGATGCCGTGCACGGCGAGGACGGTCGGGACCGCCCGGCGCGCGCCGCCGTCCGTCCCGTCGTCCGCCGCGACCGAGCGGCCCGCGGCGACCGGGTCCCACACCCCGACGCGCAGCCGGCCGCCCGCGACGGGCACGTCGAGCGTCGCGTAGGTGTGGGTCGCCGCAGTGACGTCGTGCGCCGCGCGCGCGGGGTCCGTCGTCGGGCGGGCAGCCGTGCCCGCGGTCGCTCCCGCGGTCACCGCGCGCTCCAGCCGCCGTCGATCGTCCACGACGCCCCCGAGACCATCGACGCGTCGGGGCCGGTGAGCCAGCCGACGAGCGACGCGACCTCCTCCGGCTCGACGAGCCGCTTCACCGCGGACTCGGCGAGGAGCACGGTCGCGAGCACCTCGGACTCGGGGATGCCGTGCACGCGCGCCTGGTCCGCGATCTGCTTCTCGACGAGCGGCGTCCGGACGTACCCGGGGTTCACGCATACGCTCGTCACGCCGTGCGGACCGCCCTCGAGCGCGGTCACCTTGGAGAGCCCTTCGAGCCCGTGCTTCGCGGACACGTACGCCGACTTGAACGGCGACGCGACGAGGCCGTGCACGGACGACACGTTGACGACGCGGCCGAACCCGCGCGCGTACATCCCCGGCAGCGCGGCGCGGACCAGCAGGAACGGCGCCTCGAGCATGATCGCGTGGAGCAGGCGGAAGTCGTCGGGCCGGAAGTCCTCGATGGGGCTCACGCGCTGCACGCCCGCGTTGTTGACGAGCACGTCGACGTCGAGCGTGAGGTCGTCGAGCGCGCGCGTGTCGGCGAGGTCGACGACCCACGCCTCGCCGCCGAGCTCGTCCGCGAGGCGCTTGGCGCCGTCGGGGTCGACGTCGGCGACGGTCACGTGCGCGCCGCGCGCGGCGAGCTCGCGCGCGCACGCCGCGCCGATGCCGCTCGCGCCGCCTGTGACGAGCGCGCGGCGCCCGGCGAGCGTCGGGGCGGCGGGTCCGGCGGGGATGCCTGCGGGGACGGTGGCGGCGACGGTCATCGCGCGTCTCCTTCGGTGTCGGTCGTGGTCGCGGGCCCGGTCCCGGTCGGTGGAGTGGCCCGCGGCGCGGCGAGCGCGCGCTCGATGAACTGCATGGTCTGCTCGAAGACGTGCGGGGGAACCTCGGCGGCCGCGGTGTCGTACGACGGCGGCTCGGCGCTCTCGTCCCAGCGTCCGCCCCACAGGACCCAGCGCATGCCGACGATCTCGCCGATGCCCATGAGCGCCCACGCAGCGACCTCCGGGTCGACGTCGTGGCCGACCTCGCCGTTCGCGCGGGCCTTGTCGAGGCCCGTCATGTAGCCCTCGACGATGCGCGAGTAGTGCCGGCGCAGGGCCCCGGGGGAGACGAACTCGGCCTGGCGCACGATCCGGTAGAGCGCCGGGTGCTCGGCGGTGAAGCGGAAGAAGGCCTCGAAGCCCGCGCGCTCGGCGGCGAGGCGCGTCGTCGCCTGCGAGCTCGCCTCGATCATCGCGTGCCGCACGCGGCGGTTGAGGTCGTCGACGAGCTCGTCGAACACGTCGATCTTCGACTCGAAGTACAGGTAGAACGTGCCCTGCCCGACGCCCGCGGTCTCGGTGATCTTCACGATCGACGCGTCGTGGTACCCGACCTCGGCGAACACCTGCTCGGCCGCGGCGAGGATCTT
>JAQSXO010000312.1 GCA_029256625.1 Cellulosimicrobium sp.
GTGCCGCGGGTCGTCCAACGCGGAGATCGCGACGGCCCTGTTCCTCGAGCCGAGCACCGTGAAGTCGCACCTGAGCCGGGCCATGACCAAGACCGGGGCCCGCGACCGCGTGCAGCTCGTCGTCTGGGCGTTCCGGCACGGGGTCATCGACCCGGCCGGCTGACCTCAGCGGACGGGCCGCGGCACCGCGAACCGTGCGTGCACCGGAGCGGCCACGTGCACGAGCTCCGGGTCGGCGGGCGGCAGCCCGAGGCGGTCGAGCACGTCCGTGTCGAGCGCGTCGAGCGTGCCGCGCCGCAGCGTCCACGGCTCGTGCACGACCGGGAACCGCCACAGCCGCCCGGCCCGCGCGCCGTACGCGCTCCAGCGCGCCGTGAGCCACCGCACGAGGCCCGACGACGCGTCGACCTCCTCGTGCGCGCGCACCTCGGCACGGAGGGTGAGGTCGCGCAGCCCCGGGTGCTCGTACGGGACGTGCAGGGGTCCTCGACCGTCCGAGCGGAAGCGGTAGCGCACCGCGGACGGCGGTCCCGCACGGTCGCCGCGCGCGTGCACCACGGCGCGCGCCGGGTGGTACGGGACGCCCGCCGCGCGCGTCGCGGCGACGAACGCGCGCGACGTGGCCCACAGGCCGAGGAACCACACGCCCTCGGTGCCCGCGCGGTCGACCACGCGCCGAGCGCGGGCAGGGGCGGGACCCGGACGTCCGCCATGACGAACGGGACCACGCCGAGCCACGTCGTCCCGCCGACCTCCTGCACGGTGAGGCCGGGCGGGAGCCAGCCCTGCACGACGGCAGGGTCGGCGCGCCAGTGGAGGAACGTCAGCGCCTCCCAGCGCTGCACGTTCACGACGACGCGCGGCGCACGATGCGGCGCGGCTCCCGGCCCCGGTGCCGCGGGGTCGGTCGCGGTCGGGACCGGACGGTCGGTCACCGGACGCCGGCCGCGTCGGACGCGAGGCGGAGGTCGTCGACGAACGCGGCGAACGCCGCCTCCCGCTCGGCGCGGTCACGCACGCGCAGCAGCGCGGACGGGTGCGTGGTGAGCACGACGCGCGGTGGGCGCTCCGGCCGGGGCGAGCGGCCGCCGTCGGGCGCTCCTGGCGAGAGGGGCGACGCGGACTCGGCGCCCTCGTCGCCGAGGTCGAGCACCCGTCCGCGTTCGGCGGTGACCCGCACGGGGCGCCCGAGCACGGATCGCCCCGCGGTCGCGCCCATCGCGACGACGACGCGGGGCGCGACGGCGGCGACCTCGGCGGTGAGCCACGGGAGGCACGCCCGCACGTGCGCGACGTCCGGGCTCTTGTGCAGGCGGCGCTTGCCGCGCTCCTCGAACCGGAAGTGCTTCACCGCGTTCGTCAGGTAGACGTCGGCGGCGGACAGCCCGGCGGCGTCGAGCGCCTCGTCGAGGAGGCGTCCCGCCGGCCCGACGAACGGCTCGCCCTCGCGGTCCTCCCGGTCGCCCGGCTGCTCCCCGACGAGCACCAGCCGGGCGTGCTCGGGCCCGCGCGAGAACACGACCTGCGTGGCGTCCGCCCACAGCTCGCACCCGTGGCAGTCCCGCGCCGCCCGGGCGAGAGCGTCGACGTCGCTCGCGGCACGACCGCGCGGGAGCCACTCCTGCGCGCCGGGTCGTTCCGGAGCCGGTCGTCGGGGGCTCATGGGCCCACCGTGCAGCACCGCACGTCGGCTCGCACCCGGCGCTCGCGGGGACGCACGCGCCCGCGCCGGGCCCCGGGGCGGGCGGAGGAGGTCAGAGGACCTGGTAGAGCGCACCCTGCGCGAGGCCGAGGGCGACCCCCAGGAGTGCCGCCGCGCCGAGCGCCGTGCCGGCGGACGCGAGCGCCGTGCCCGGCAGCCGTCGCACGAGCGCGACCGCACCGGTGACCGTCGCGACCAGCGCGAGGACGCCCGTGAGGATGCCGTTGACGAGCTGGAGCACGCCGACCGACGACGGCGCGTAGCCCGAGGACGAGAGCACGAACGGTAAGGCCAGCGTGAACACCGCACCGACGAGGACGGTCGCGGTCCCGGCGACGAAGGCCACGACGGCGAGCGGCGAGCGCCGCGGACCGGGGGCCGGCGAGCTCGAGCCGTAGGGGGCGGGTGCGGACCAGGTCTCGGGGCCGGGCTGGGGAGCGCTCATGCGCCCATCCTGTCGAAGCGCCGGGCCCGGCGACAGGGACGTCCGCGGGCGGCGACGGTCGGCGCCGGGCTCAGGGGGCGCCCCGCGTGAGGTCCTCCGACTCGTCCGGCTGGTACACGCACACGTGCAGCGCCTGCGGCCGCACGCTGATGTCGAGCCGCTCGGCCGACTCGATGACGTCGCCGTCGAGCTGGCGGGGCTGCGTCCGGTCGGAGACGACGGAGACCTCCCGGCCGCGCACGACCTCCCGGCTCGGCACGCGGCTCTTGCCCCGCAGGACGCCCCACAGGAGCTGGACCCAGTGCCGGACGTTGCGGGGCGCGATGATCGCGACCTCGAGCTGCCCGTTGTCCGGCTCCGCGTCCGGGAGCAGGTTGGTGCCGGCCTGGAGGCGGCCCACGTTGCCGACGACGACCGTCCGCGCGCGACGGCGCCGCGAGCGCCCGTCGACCGTCACCTCGACGTGCATCTCGTCGTCGGCGAGGTGCTTGAGCGCCGAGAACACGTAGGCGACCGAGCCTGCCCGCGCCTTGAGCGCCGTCGGGGCGTCGCGCATCATCGCGGCGTCGAGGCCCATGCCGGCCATGATCGCGAACGTCTGCCCGTCGGCCACGCCGACGTCGATCGTGCGCCGTCCGCCCTCCAGGACGAGCCGGACGCCCTCCTCCGCGTCGGTCGGGACACCGAGGTTCACCGCGAGGAGGTTCCCGGTGCCGCCGGGGAGGATCGCGAGCGCGGCGTCGGTCCCCGCCAGCCCCTCGACGACGGCCCGCACCGTGCCGTCGCCGCCGCTGACGAACACCACCTCGGCCCCGTCCTCGACGGCCTGCCGCGCCTGGCCCGTGCCCGGGTCCTCGGCGGTCGTCTCGAGCCATGCGGGCTCCGGCCACCCCGCCTCGGTGAGCCGCGCGACGATGAGGTCGCGCAGCTCGTCCAGGCCGTCGACCCGGTTCGGGTTGACGATCACGGCCGAGCGGTGGGGCCCGACGTCGGGGCGCTGCGGAGCGGTGTTCTGGGTCTCGGTCGTCTCGTCGGTCGGCACGGACCGAGTATGTCCCGGCGGCCGTGCGGACGCGCGGTACGGGGCGCGCCGGGGCCCGGCCGGACGGCAGGACCCCGGGTCGTGCTGTCGTCGAGACGACCGACGACGGCACGACCCGGGGTCGGCACGGGCTGCGCGTCAGGCCGTGAGGATCTCCGTCGCGAGGGTCAGCCCCTCGGCCTCGGGGTCGCGGTCGACGCGCACCACGTCGCCGTCGGCGACGTCGCCGGAGAGCAGCATCCGCGCGAGGCGGTCGCCGATCTCGCGCTGCACGAGGCGACGCAGCGGGCGCGCCCCGTAGGCGGGGTCGAAGCCCTCGAGCGCGAGCCACTCGCGCGCCGCCGTCGTGACGTCGAGCGTGATGCGCCGGTCGGCGAGGCGCCTCGCGAGGTGCGCGACGCTGATGTCGACGATCCGGCCGAGCTCGTCGAGCGTGAGCGGCTCGAAGACGATGACGTCGTCGAGTCGGTTGAGGAACTCCGGCTTGAAGCTCGACCGCACCGTGCTCATCACGGCCTCGCGCTTCGCGGCGTCGTCGAGCATCGGGTCCACGAGGAACTGCGAGCCGAGGTTCGACGTGAGCACGAGGATGACGTTGCGGAAGTCGACCGTGCGGCCCTGGCCGTCGGTGAGACGGCCGTCGTCGAGCACCTGGAGCAGGATGTCGAAGACCTCGGGGTGCGCCTTCTCGACCTCGTCGAGCAGCACGACCGAGTACGGACGGCGCCGCACCGCCTCGGTGAGCTGGCCGCCCTCCTCGTAGCCGACGTACCCCGGGGGCGCGCCGACGAGGCGGGCCACCGAGTGCTTCTCGGAGTACTCCGACATGTCGATGCGCACCATGGCGCGCTCGTCGTCGAAGAGGAAGTCCGCGAGCGACTTGGCGAGCTCCGTCTTGCCGACGCCCGTCGGGCCCAGGAAGAGGAACGAGCCCGTGGGGCGGTCCGGGTCGGCGACGCCCGCGCGCGAGCGGCGGACGGCGTCGGACACCGAGCGGACGGCCGCCTGCTGGCCGATGAGGCGCTCGCCGATGACGTCCTCCATGTGCAGGAGCTTCTCGCTCTCGCCCTGGAGCATGCGGCCTGCCGGGATGCCGGTCCACGCGGACACGACCTCCGCGATCTCGTCCGCGCCGACCTTGTCGGCGATCATCGGGGCGGCCTCGGGCCCGGACGCGGCGAACGCGTCGTCCGCCTGCTCCTCGGCCTCGGCCGCGTCGAGCTCGCGCTGGAGCTGCGGGATCTCGCCGTACTGGAGGCGTCCCGCGGTCTCGAGGTCGCCCTCGCGGATCGCGCGCTCGACCTGGACGCGCAGCTCGTCGAGCTTGGCGCGCAGGTCGCCGACGCGGTTGTGGCCCGCCTTCTCGGCCTCCCAGCGCGCGGTGAGCGCGGCGAGCTCCTCGCGCCGGTCGGCGAGGTCGGCGCGCAGCTTCTCGAGCCGCTCGAGCGACGCGGGGTCGGTCGACTCCGAGAGCACGACCTCCTCCATCTCGAGACGCGTGACCGCGCGCTGCAGCTCGTCGATCTCGATCGGCGACGAGTCGAGCTCCATGCGCAGGCGCGACGCCGCCTCGTCGACCAGGTCGATCGCCTTGTCCGGGAGCTGGCGGCCGGTGATGTACCGGTCGGAGAGCGACGCCGCGGCGACGAGCGCCGAGTCGGCGATCGTCACCTTGTGGTGCGCCTCGTACCGCTCCTTGAGGCCGCGCAGGATCGCGACCGTGTCCTCGACCGACGGCTCGCCGACGAACACCTGCTGGAAGCGGCGCTCCAGGGCCGGGTCCTTCTCGATGTACTCGCGGTACTCGTCGAGCGTGGTCGCCCCGACGAGGCGCAGCTCGCCGCGCGCGAGCATCGGCTTGAGCATGTTCCCG
>JAQSXO010000313.1 GCA_029256625.1 Cellulosimicrobium sp.
GAGGCCGCCGCGTCGTCGACCAGCACCGTGGCGTGCGGGTGCATCTGCATGATCGTCGCGGGCCACAACGCGCTGATCGGGCCCTCCACGAGCTGGTGCACCGCCTCCGCCTTGCCCTTGCCCGTGGCCAGCAGCACCAGGTGCCGCGCCGACATGATCGTGGCCAGCCCCTGCGTCAGGCAGTGCCGCGGCACCCGGTCCACGTCGTCCCCGAAGAACCGCGCGTTGTCCTCCCGCGTCTGCGCCGTGAGCGTCTTGATCCGCGTGCGCGACGCCAGGGACGACCCCGGCTCGTTGAACGCGATGTGCCCGTCGGTCCCGATCCCCAGGATCTGCAGGTCCACACCCCCCGCCCCCGCGATCGACTCCTCGTAGGCCGCGCACGCCGCGACCAGATCCGCCGCGTTCCCGTCCGGGCCCTGGACCGCACCCGCGGCGAAGTCCACCCGCGAGGCGATCTCGGTCTCGATCACGTTCCGGTACCGCTCCGGGTGATCGACCGGCAGGCCCACGTACTCGTCGAGCATGAACGCCCGCACCCCCGCGAACGACAACCCGTCCTCACGATGGCGCCGCGCCAGCTCGTCGTACACCCGCAACGGCGACGAACCCGTCGCCAGCCCCAGCACCGCCTCCGGCCGCGACCGCACCACCTTCTCGGCGACGGGCACGTCCGCCGGAGCGAGCGAGACCCGCTCGGCGAGACGCAACGAGGACAGGAACGGGGACGTGCTCGACTGCGCGTCGAGCGCGGCGCGCACGGCGTCGAGGAGCGGCTGCCCCAGTGCGGACACGCCGCCGCCGAGGACGACGTGCCGGACGTCGACCGTCAGCTCGAGGATCCGGACCGCGGAGGCGACGGCGGACGCGAACTCGTCCTTGATGCGGATCGCCTCCGGGTCTCCCGCCGCGGCCGCGTCGAAGAGCTCCGCGGGCGCGGGCCGGCCGTGCCGCGACGGCCACCGGGCTGACACCGCGGAACCGGAGGCGTAGACCTCGACGCACCCGCGCTGGCCGCACGCGCACTCGGGACCGCGCGGGTCGATGGGGATGTGCCCGATCTCGCCCGCCGCGCCGCTCACGCCCCGACGCAGCTCGCCACCGAGCACGATGCCGGCGGCGAGACCGGTGCCCAGCGCGAGGAACGCGAGGTCCGACCCGTCGTCCCCGCGCAGGTGCGAGGCACCGAGCGCGGCGACGTTGAGGTCGTTGTCGACCTGGACCGGAAGGCCGCCGAGCTCCGCCGACAGCGCCTCTGCCAGAGCGAAGCGCCCGCCCTCGATGCCGAGGTTCACGGCGTGCATGACCGAGCCGTCCTCGGGGTCCACCAGTCCCGGCACGCCGACACCGACGCCGTCGACCTCGGCGAGCTCTGCGCCCGCACGGCGCACCACCTCGCGGACCGCGCGGGCCGCGCTGGACACCACGCCCTGCGGCCCGCGCACGGTCGGCAGGCGCAGGGTCTCCCGCGCGACGCCGTCGGGACCGAGGAACGCGGCGAGCACCTTGGTCCCACCGATGTCGAGACCGACCGCGCTCCCGGTCCCGGAGGAGTCGCACCGTGACGTGCCACCGGGACCGGGGCGTCCGGCCAGGGCTGCGGCCGTCTCGCCGTTCAGCGAGGCAGCCGTGCTCAGGTCGCTCACGTCAGCCCTTCACCGCACCCGAGACGAGGCCGCCGGTCATCCGACCCTGGACGATGAGGAAGAAGACCACCGCCGGGATCGCGATGAGCACCGAACCCGCCATGAGAGCACCCCAGTTGGTCGCCTGCGTGGCCTGCTGGAACGTCCGCAGCCAGACCGGGAGGGTCATCGACTCGGGGCGCTGCATGATGATCAGCGCCATCACGAACTCGTTCCAGGCCTGGATGAACGCGAAGACGCCCGTCGCGACGAGGCCCGGGGCAAGGAGCGGGAAGGTGATCTTCCAGAACGCCTTGCCGCGCGAGCAGCCGTCGATCATGGCCGCCTCCTCGAGGTCGGCAGGCACGCCGTTGACGAAGCCGCGCAGCGTCCAGATCGTGAAGGGCAGGACCCCGGACACGTAGACGATGCCCAGGCCGACGACCGTGTTGAGCAGCTGCCAGTTGTCGATGATCCGGAAGATCGAGATCATCATGGCCTCGCCCGGGATCATCTGGACCACGAGGATCGCGAGGATGAACGTGCGGCGCCCCTTGAAGCGGAACCTGGTCACCGCGAGCGAGGCGAGGAACCCGAGCACCATCGCGATGACCAGCGTGAAGAACGTCACCGTGAGCGAGTTCCCCATCGCGGGCCCGAACGGCGCTCGTGAGTCGTCGGTGACGGCCGTCACGTAGTTGTTCAGCGTGAAGACGTCCGGGGTCGGGAAGAACTTGAGGTCCGTACCCCGCACGAGGCTCGACGGCAGGAACGAGGTGTTGATCATCCAGTAGACCGGGAAGACCGACGAGACGAAGACGATGATCGCCAGGATCGCGTAGCCGACGTTGGCAGCCTTCTTGCGCTGCTTCTCACGGCTCACGCGGGGCGCCGCGCCGCCCGTGGCGGAGGCGTGGCGGACCGAGGTCCGCGGTGTGGTCTGGACGGTGCTCACAGTTCTTCCTCCCGGACCGTCTGGCGCACGTAGTAGAACGAGATGCCGAGCATGATGAACACGAAGATCACCGAGATGGCGCCCGCGAGACCGTAGTGCCCCTGGGCCATGCCCATCTGGTAGATGTACACGCCGATGGTGTTCGTCTTGTCGCGGTCACCACCCACGCCCTGGAGCGCGTAGATCTGCGTGAAGACGCGCAGGTCCCAGATGATCGACAGCACGATGAGCACCGTGATGATGCTGCGCACGTACGGGATCATGATGAGCCGGAACCGCTGGACCGGACCCGCGCCGTCGAGCTGCGCGGCTTCGAGCACCTCGCCGGGGATCTGCGTCAGTCCCGCGTACATGGTGAACGCGACGAAGGGGACGGCGCCCCAGACGATGATGAGCGTGGCGATGAGGAAGAACTGGAGCGGGTTGAGGAGCCACGAGTGGCCCATCCAGTTGTCCCCCGTGATCGCCGTCAGGAGGTTGTTGATCACGCCGTACTGCGTGTCGAAGATCCAGCCCCAGACGATCGTCGCTGCGAGCGCCGGCATGGCCCACGCGAGCAGCAGCCCGACCGAGACCAGCAGACGGAAGCCCTTGCCGAGGCGCATCATCAGCAGGGCGATGAGCGTGCCGAGCACCATGGTCAGCACGACACAGGCGACCATGAAGAGGAAGCTGCGCAGCAGCACGGTCCAGAAGCCGTCCACGTCGGTGAGGACCTGGACGTAGTTGTCGAAGCCGACCCACTCGGCGGGCTGGCCCATGAGCTGCGCCCGCTCGTACTTCTGGAACGACATGACGACGAGCCGCACGAGCGGGTATCCCACGAGCACGCCGAGCACGACGAGGCTGGGGACGAGAAGCGTCCAGGGCAGGATCGGCGGACGCCGCTTCTTGGGGGGTCGCACCGGCGCGCCGGGACGCTCCGTGCGTGGTTCGAGGGTGGTTGAGCTCATTTCCTCACTCCGTCAGAGGTGCGCGGTGGTGCGCAGGCGACGTGCCGACGGCCCGTCATGGGAAGGGGTGGGGGCTCCTCCGGAAGGAGACCCCACCCCTGACGGCTCGAGCCTCCGGTGATGCCCGACGTGCGCCGGGCATCACCGGACGGGCTCAGCTGTTGAGGATCTCCTCGATCTTCGCGTCGAGCTCCTCGGCGACGGTCTTGACGTCGTCACCGTTCGCGATCTTGGTGAAGGCGCTCTGGAGCACGTTCTGCGCCTCGACGTCGGCCCACTTCGGGGACGCCGGGGTCAGACGCGAGTTCTGCGCGGCCTCGACGCCCGCCTGGGCGATCGGGTCCTCCTGCGGCACCTCGCTCGCGAGCGACTTCTTCGCCGGGATCATGTTCGCCTGGGCGAGGATCGTCTGGTACTCGTCGCTCATCATGATCTCGAACGCCTTGTACGCGAGCTCGGGGTTGTTCGACTTCTGCGCCACGGCGATGTTCGAGCCACCGGCGAAGACGGCCGCCGGCTCACCCGCGGTCTTGCCGGGCAGCGGGAACGCCGCGAGGTCGGAGCCGTAGGTCTCGAGGCAACCGGGCGTCTGCGCGGGGTCCTCGGGAGCCTGCGGGGTCTTGATCGTGCCGGCGATCCAGGTCGGGGCCGACACGTACGCGACGGCGCCCTCGCAGAACGGCACCTGGAGGTCGGTCTCCTGACCGTCCTTCGGAGCGTGCGACGCGTTGGTCATGAGGTCCTGGACCTGCGCGAGGCCGGCGAGGCCGCCCTCGCTCGAGAACCCGCCCTCCCACTCGCCGTCGTCGTTCTGCTCGGCGATGAAGCCGCCGTTCTCCCAGACGAACGGGAGCGCGTTGTACCAGTCCTGGCCGGGCCAGTACACACCCGAGACCGTGTCCGTGGTCAGCGCCTTCGCGCTGGCGACGTACTCGTCGAGCGTCGTCGGGACGGCCGCACCGCCGGTGACCTGCGGCGTGTAGAACACCGCACGCGAGCCCGCGTAGTAGGGCAGGGCGTAGTGCTTGCCGTCCCAGTCGCCGGCCTCGACGAAGCCGGGGAGCAGGTCGTCGCCGCCGAGCGACTCGAACTCCTCCGCCGTGATCTCACGGAAGAAGCCCGCGGACGTGAACGCCGGGGACTGCGTGTTGCCGACCTCGACCACGTCCGGGCTGTCCGAGCCGGAGAGCGACGTGGTGAGCTTGTCGACGAGGCCGGTCCAGGACTGCTCCTCGATCGTGAGGGTGCTGCCCGGGTTCTCCTCCTCGAACGTCGTCTTGAGGTAGTCGCGCGCGGCGTCGGGCGTGTCCGAGCCGTTGAGCCAGACGCGGATGTCGCCGGTCGTGGCCTCGGTCTCGCCGGAGCCGTTGTCGTCGCTCCCGCCGCCGGTGCTGCAGGCGGTCAGCGCGAGCGCCAGGGTGATCGTCGACGCCACGGAGGCGGCGACGAGACGGTTCCTCTTCACTGGGTGCTTCCTCTCGGTGTTTCTTGGTGGCGGCGTCGGTGACGCCACCGGAGGTGTGGCAGGAGTCCTGCGTAATGGGACAGGACGGAGGCCCCGTCCCGGTCGGGCGGTGGGGGTCAGTACGAGCGTCGTCGGCTCATGAGACCCCCAGCTGTCCGGACAGGACGAGGACGGCGGCCCCAGCGAGGACGACGTCTTCGTCGAGCGTGGCCATCCGCACCTGGAGCCCGCTGCCGATGACCGGCATCGTGCGGGAGCGGATGGTCTCGAACGCCGCCTCGCGCAGGGGCCCGTCGAGCAGGTCGGCAGGACCGCTGACGAGCACCTCCGCGAGGTTGAGCGCGCTGACGACAGGTGCCAGAGCGATGCCCAGCGTCCTGCCCACCGACGCCAGGACGGCGTCGGAAGCCTCGGTGTCGAGACCGTCCACCGCGCGGCGCAGCGCCGGCACGGACAGGACGGTCTCCAGGCAGCCGCGGCGCCCGCAGGCGCACGGCTCGCCGTCGTCGACGACGGTCACGTGACCGAGCTCGCCGGCCGCGTCCGCGTGCCCGCGCACCCGTGCGCCGTCGACCATGATCCCCGCGCCCACGCCCTCGCCCACGGTGAGGACGAGCAGGCCGTCGCCGGCCGCGCCGCCGAACGTGAACTCGCCGAGCGCGGCGATGTTCGCGTCGTTGGCGACGTGGACCGCGAGGCCGAGCCGCTCCGTGAGCTGCGCGGCGAGCGGCACGTCGTACCAGCGCCGGTTGGGTGCCTCGATGACGCGGCCCTCGGCGTCGACGACGCCGGGCGACCCGATCCCCACGCCGATGACCGGCTGGGTGGCGGACGCGATGAGGCCGCGGCAGAAACGCGTGAGGAGGTCGACCAGCTCCGTCCCGGTGCGACCGTCGACCGCCAGGCTCTGCCGGACGACGAAGTCGCCGGTGAGCGTGAGGACGGCACCGCGCAGGACCTCGTCGTCGGTGAGGTCCACCGAGACGATCTGGTACGCGCTCGTGCGCATCCCGACGAGGATCGCGGGCTTGCCGACGCGCTGGCCGGGGCGGACGCCGAGCTCCTCGACCAGGCCCTCCGCGATGAGCACGGACACGAGGTCGGAGATGGTCACGCGGGTGAGGGACGTGGCGCGCGCCAGGTCGGCGCGCGAGGTGGGTCCCTCGTGGAACAGGTGCTGCAGCACGAGGGACCGGTTGTGGGCCCGAGCGTGCTCGGGCAGCACCTTCGAGGTCGGCCTGAGCCCTGTGCTCAGACGCCTCCTCGGTGCTCCGGTCCCGGTGACTGCCGTTGTCATGTTTGTTAGTAGACTGCCTTTACTAAGTG
>JAQSXO010000008.1 GCA_029256625.1 Cellulosimicrobium sp.
CCGAGGCCGAGCTCGAGCGCGTCACGCGCCGCTACACGTCGGAGATCATGCCGGTGATCGGCCCCGAGCGGGACATCATGGCGCCCGACATGGGCACGAGCGAGCAGACCATGGCGTGGGTCATGGACACCTACTCGGTCAACCAGGGCTACACGATCCCGGCGGTCGTGACCGGCAAGCCCATCACCGTGGGCGGGTCGCTCGGTCGCACGACGGCGACCAGCGCGGGCGTCGTGCACGTCACCGCCGCGGCGCTCGACGAGGCGGGCGTGCCGCTGTCCGACGTGCGCGTCGCGATCCAGGGCTTCGGCAAGGTCGGCTCGCACGCGGCGGCGCTCTTCGCGGCGCGCGGGGCCCGCGTCGTCGCGGTGTCCGACCAGTACGGGGGCGTGCACGCCCCGGACGGTCTCGACGTGCGCGCGCTGGTCGAGCACGTCGCCGCGACCGGCAGCGTGGTGGGCTTCGACCGTGCCGACCCGGTCGACAACGACGCGCTGCTCGCGCTCGACGTCGACGTGCTGGTCCCTGCCGCGGTCGAGGGCGTCCTCGACGGCGAGACCGCCCGCACCGTGCGCGCGCGCTGGGTCGTCGAGGGCGCGAACGGCCCGACGACGGCCGAGGGCGACCGGGTGCTCGCCAAGAACGGCGTGACGGTCGTGCCGGACGTGCTCGCGAACGCGGGCGGCGTCGTCGTCTCCTACTTCGAGTGGGTCCAGGCGAACCAGGCGTACTGGTGGACCGCGGAGGAGATCGGCGACAAGCTCGAGCACCGCATGCTGCACGCGTACGAGGAGGTCGCGGGCCTCGCGCGCCGCGAGGAGCTGAGCCTGCGCGACGCCGCGCTCGTCATCGGCGTGCAGCGCGTCGCCGAGGCCCACCAGATCCGCGGTCTCTACCCCTGACGCGGCGGACCGCCCGGCGCGGGTCAGGCGCGCGCCGGGCGGGTCGCGGCGACGACCGCCGCGACGAGCGCGACCGCTGACGCGCCCACGGCCGCCCAGGCCACCGTGGTGTCCACGAGCTCGCCCTGGAACCGTCCGACGGCGATCCACGCGAGACCCCACGACATGGCGAGGCCGATACCGAGGGCGACCGCGCGGCGCCCGGCGGCGAACGCCGCCCACGCGACGGACAGCGCCGCGGCGAGCACGACGAGCACGACCGACCAGCCCGTCGCGCCGAGCCCGAGGTCGCCGACGCCCGCGTCCGTGAGCGCCGCGGCGACGTTCGCGAGCGTCGCGACGCTCACCCACCCGGTGTACAGGCCCATGGTCCCGTCGAGCACGACGGCCTGCGCGGTCGACTCGGGCCGCCGGCGCACGAGCCGCACCACGACCACGGCGTTGACGGCGAGCAGCGCCGCGATGACGACGACGCTGAGCGGGATCCACCCGGCCTGCACGACGCCGATCCACGCGGCGTTGAGGACCATGGAGACGAGGACCCACCACGCGGTCGCGCGCAGCCGCGGGCTCGTCGCGTGCCGCGGCAGCACCTGGTAGACGGCGAACGCGAAGAGGCCGAGGTAGATCACGGACCAGATGCGGAAAGCCGGGTTGTCGGGCGCCACGGGAGTCGCGGTCGACGACAGCGCACCCCCGGCGGTCTGCTCGACGGCGGTGCCGCCGAACGCTCCCGCGCCGTACGTCGCCGCCCCCGCGGCGACGAGCGAGCCGACGAGGACGACGACCTGACGGACGCGGTCGGAGGGCGCGGGCGCGGGCGCGGGGACGGCGCCCGCCGGGACGGCTGCTGTGGTCATGCCTCCAGCGTGACATCACTCAGCATGCTGAGCATCTGGGGAGGGGGTCGGCGGACGGGACTGGTGCCCCGGGCACGCGGACCACTATGCTCCGGCGCCAGACCGCCGCGCGGGTGCGGCGCATCGTGAGAGGCACGCCCATGACCACGACCCTGCGCGCTGCGCTGTCGGTCCTCCTCCTCGTCGGGTTCTACGTCCTCGCGCTCGGCGCCGTCGTCGGCCTCGGCGCCGCGACCGTGTGGGCGTTCTCGGAGCACGCGAGCGGCGGTGCCGCGAAGCTCGGGTTCTTCACGATCGTCGTCGCCGTGGGCCTCGTCGTGGCGCTCGTGCGGGTGGCGCGGGCCGAGAAGCAGGGCCCGGGCGGCGTTCCGCTCGCGGAGCGCGACGCGCCCGAGCTCTGGGCCACCGTCCGCGAGCTCGCGCAGGTCGCCGACACGCGCGCCCCCGACGAGATCCGGCTCGTCGCCGACGTCAACGCCGCCGTCAGCGAGGACACGCGCCTCCTCGGGCTCGTCGGCGGGACCCGGCGCCTGTTCCTCGGCGTCCCGCTGCTGCAGGGCCTGTCCGCCGCGCAGCTCCGCTCGGTCCTCGCGCACGAGCTCGGCCACTACTCCCGCTCGCACACGCGGCTCGGACCGCTCACCTACCGGGGCCGCGAGGCGATCACGACGACCGTCGAGCAGCTCCAGGGCAACGTCGTCGGGTGGCTGCTCAAGCAGTACGCGAAGCTCTACGTGCTCGTCTCGGCGGCCGTCAGCCGGCGCCAGGAGCTCGAGGCCGACGAGCTGTCCGTGCGCGTCGCGGGTCGCGAGACCGCCCAGGGGGCGTTGCGCGAGATCCCGGTGATCGACGCCGCGTGGGGCTTCTACACGAGCCAGTACGTCGGCCTCGGCTGGGAGCACGGGCTCGCCCCGACGCCGGCAGGCGTCTTCGGTGGCTTCGACGAGCTCCTGCGGGGCCGGGCGGCCGACCTCGCCGACCTCCGCGCCGACGACGCCCCGGCCGAGCAGTCCGCGTGGGACAGCCACCCCTCGATCGCCGCGCGCGTCGCCGCGATGCACGACATGCCCGACGGCGGCGCTCCCGCCGCGGACGACCGGTCCGCGACCGCTCTCGTCCCCGGCTTCGCCACCTGGGCCGAGCGGGTCGCGGTCGAGGAGGTCGCCTTCGGCACGCGCGCCCAGCTCCCGTGGGACGCGCTCGTCGCCGCGGCGATGCCCATCCACGACCAGCGCACCGCGGACACGCTCTACCGCGCGGTGGGTCGGGCCGCCGGACGGCAGCAGGGCGACCTCGCCACCCTGCTCGACCTGCTGGCTGCCGGCCGTCTCGACGCGATCGCCCGTGACCTCGTGCCGGGAGCACCCGCGGCGGAGGCCCGCGAGGCGATCGTCGGCGCGGTCTCCTCGGCCCTGGCGGCGGCCGCCGTCGGATCGGGCGCCGCACGCTGGCGCGCGTCCTGGACCGGGCCGGCGACGCTCGCGACGCCCGACGGCACCGTCCTCGACCTCGAGGAGGTCGCGCGTCTCGCGGTCGACCCGGCGACCACCCCGGAGGCCCAGTCCCGGCTCGACGCGCTCGGGATCGACGTCGCCCGCGCGGTCCAGCGGGACGCGCAGGCGACCGCGCACGGGGGTGACGTCGTCGGCGGCCTCGCGAACGTCAAGGTCGACGGGACGTACCACGACGTCCTCGTGCTGGACGTCGGGCTGATCCTCACGCCGTGCCCCAAGAGGACGGAGGGAGGCAAGGCGCGGCTCGTGGAGCTCGTGCGCTCGGCGCCCGTCGCCGACCTCGCCGCCCGGCACCGGTACGTGCCGTACGAGCAGATCGCCACGGCGGTGATCCGCAAGGTCACGCCCGCGCGCGTCGACCTCACGCTGCACGACGGCACGACCCTCACGCTCCACGAGACGTGGTCGGGCGAGCGGCTCACCAAGGACAGCGACGAGGCGCTCGTCGCGCACGTCGCGCCCTACGTCCGCGAGGGTGAGCCGGACGCCGTCCCCGCGGGCTGACCCAGCGCCGTCGGGTCGCCGCCCACCGGTCGCGCCATCGCCCCGCCCCGTCCCGACCCGACCCGCCGAGAAGGACACCGCCCGCGGTCGAAAACGACTCTGGTGTCGTTATCCGTCGGATAACGACACCAGAGTCGTGTTCGGCCCGGTGTGGGGTCAGGCCAGGGGCTGGCGGTCCGCCCAGGCGGTGAGGGTCGTGCGCGGGCCCGTGAAGAACGGGACCTCCTCGCGCACGTGGCGTCGCGCCTCGGTCGCGCGGAGCTCGCGCATGAGGTCGACGATGCGGTGCAGCTCGTCGGCCTCGAACGCGAGGATCCACTCGTAGTCGCCGAGCGCGAACGACGCGACCGTGTTGGCCCGCACGTCCGGGTAGTCCTTCGCCGCGAGGCCGTGGTCGCGCAGCATGGTGCGGCGCTCGGCGTCGGGCAGCAGGTACCAGTCGTACGAGCGCACGAACGGGTAGACCGACAGGTAGTCGCGCGGCGCCTCGCCCGCGAGGAACGCGGGCACGTGCCCCCGGTTGAACTCCGCCGGGCGGTGCAGCGCCACGTTCGACCACACGGGCTCGAGGTGCGCCCCGAGGCCGCTCGCGCGCAGGTGCTGGTAGGCGCGCTGCACCGACTCGACCGTCGGGCCGTGCCACCACACCATGAGGTCGGCGTCCGAGCGCAGGCCCGCGACGTCGTACCAGCCGCGCACGACGAGGTCGCCGTCCGTCGCGGCCGGGTCGTCCCCGCCGCCGACGGCGGCCAGCGCGTCGGCCACGAGGCCCGCGCGCTCGTCCGCGTCGGCGGGCAGGGGCGCCGCCGTCGCGAAGACGGACCACATCGCGTAGCGGATGGTGGTGTTGATCTGCTCGTGGTCCGCGGGTACGCGCGCGGCGTCGTTCATCGGGGGTTCCTCTCGGGTCCGTGCGGGTTCTTCGCGGGGCTCAGCCGTGGACGTCCGTGCTGCACAGCGCGGGGACGCCGCTCGGCTCCCCGTCGCGACGCAGGCAGCAGCCGGGCGCGCACACCGAGCGGAAGGCGGGCAGGGTGCCGACGGTGGCCTCGGCGACGGCCTCGCCCCGCGCGAGCGCGGCGCGCTCGACGAGCAGGTCGACGAGACCGCGCACGAACGGCTCGCGCGTGCTCACGGTGCCCGCGCGGACCGCGGTCATCCCGAGCCCCGTCGCGGTCTCCATCGCCTCGGTGTCGAGGTCGTACGCGACCTCCATGTGGTCCGACACGAAGCCGATCGGCGACAGCACGACGTCGCGGACGCCGTCCTGCGCGAGCGCCTCGAGGTGGTCGTTGACGTCGGGCTCGAGCCACGGCTGGCTCGGCGGGCCCGACCGCGAGCAGTATGCGAGGTCCCACGCGACGTCGTGGCCCAGGCGCGCCGAGACCTCGGCCACGATGACGCGCGCGAGGTCGAGGTGCTGCTCGGAGTACGTGGCGAAGGAGATGCGCGACGCCGCCTCCATCGTGTCCGGGATCGAGTGCGTGACGAACACGAGCCGAGCGGCCGCGCCGTCGCCGCCCTTCTCCGCGAGCTCCGCATAGCCGTCGAGCACCGCGTCGACGTTCGCCTGCGCGAAGCCCGGGTGGTTGAAGTAGGAGCGCACCTTGTCGAACTGCACGCCCGTCGAGCCGTCCGGCCCGAGCTGGCCGCGCCCGTCGAGCACGACCGCGAGGTCCTCGCGGTACTGGCGGCAGCCCGAGTACGAGGAGTACGCGGACGTCACGAGCGCGACGGCGTTCTTCGCGCCCATCGCCTCGAGCTCGTCGATCGCGTCGGTCGTGTACGGCTCCCAGTTGCGGTTGCCCCACACGACCGGCAGCTCGACGCCGCGGCGCGCGAGCTCGGCCTCGAGCGCGGCCTTGAGCGCGAGGTTCTGCTCGTTGATGGGGCTCTTGCCGCCGAATCCGTAGTAGTGCTCGCCGACCTCCTCGAGCCGCGCGTCGGGGATGCCCTTGCCCGCGGTGACGTTGCGCAGGAAGGGCACGACGTCCTCGGGCTTGTTCGGGCCGCCGAACGAGTACAGCAGGAGCGCGTCGTACGGGTGCAGGTCGGGTGTGGGACCGGGGTCGACGGCGCTCGCGGGGGCAGCGACGGGCTCAGCGGCCCGGCCCGCGTCGGCAGCGACGTCCTGGGGGGAGAACGGGGGCATGCTCCCGATCATGACACCTGCTCCAGGCCCCGCCCGCCGGGAAGCCGACCGGGAGGACGTGACATTGACGGAACAGAGTGTCACCTCGTCCGGGCGGCTTCGCGCGGCCCCTAGACTCAGCCTCGCTCGCTCCTCGGGCCGGGCACCGGGCGCCGTCGCCCGCCCCGCAGAGCCGCCCGAGCCGGACCACGTGGAGGTGGAGCAGTGCCGCTCCCGGAGATCACCGAGCGCGTCGCGCTCACCCTGCCCGACGGGAGCCTCGACCGCCGGTCGGTCGGCTGGGCGCGGCAACCGCTCGTCGACACGTCCGGCGTGGCACGGGACGGCCGCCGACACACCGGCCGGAACAAGCGCTGGGAGTACTGGGGCGTCGTCACCCCGACCCACGTCCTCGCGCTGACGGTGTCCTCGCTCGACTACGCGGCGGTGCACGAGGTCTGGGTCCTGGACCGGGAGTCCGGGCGCACCTGGGGCGCGGACGCGACCGTCGTCCCGGCGCGCGGCGTCGAGCTCCCCGGGTCGCTCGGGGACGGCCCCGCGCGCGCCCGGGCGAAGACCCTCGCGATCGACGTCGACGAGGTCGACGGCGGCACGCGCCTGCGCGCGCGGACGCGCGACGTGTCGTTCGACGTCGTCGCGGAGCTGCCGCCCGGGCACGAGCGGCTCGCCGTCGTCGCGCCGTGGAGCGACACGCGCTTCCAGTACACCGTCAAGGACGTCGCGCGCCCGGCGCACGGCACGCTGTGGGTCGACGGCCGGACGGTCGACGTGCCCGCCGGGTCGTCGTGGGCCGTGCTCGACCACGGGCGCGGGCGCTGGCCCTACGACGTGCGGTGGAACTGGGGCGCGGGCTCGGGCGAGAGCCACGGGCGGGTCGTCGGGATCCAGGTGGGCGGGCGCTGGACCGTCGGCACCGGATCGACCGAGAACGCCGTCCATGTGGACGGCCGGATCCACCACCTGCCCGACGAGCTCGTGTGGGACTACGACCTCGCCGACCCGGACCGACCGTGGCGCGTCACCGGCGGCGGGCTCGACGCGACGTTCGAGCCCTTCCACACCAAGGTGACGCGCACGCACCTCGGCATCGTGTCGTCGTCGACCGACCAGTGCTTCGGGCACTGGTCGGGCACGTTCGCCCCGCCCGACGGCGGCCCGTCGGGCGCCGCCGCGACCGGCCCGGTGCGGTTCGACGGGCTCGTCGGGTGGGCCGAGGAGGTCCACAACCGCTGGTGAGCGCGCTGCGCCTCCGCCCCGCTTGCCAGTGCCCGGGGCGTGCCTAGCGTGGGGACGATCCGGCGGCACCGACGCCGCCGGGCGCGGCCCGCGCGCGACGGCGACACCGTCCCCTCCGCGGCCGTGCCGGCACCGGCATCGACGCCGGTGGGAAGGGGAAGCTCATGCAGTCACGACGAGGACAGCTCCGGGCGGGCACCACGGGGGTCGCGGCGGCCGCGGCGCTCGTGATGCTCCTGCCGTTCGGCGGGAGCGAGCGCGGCGACGGCCAGGGCCACGGCCAGGGCCACGGGAACGGGAACGTCCGAGCGCGCAACGTCATCTTCATCCAGGGCGACGGGCTCGGCCTGTCGCACCGCGAGCTGATCAGGCTCGCGACGGTCGGCAAGGACGGGCAGCTCGCGATGGACTCGCTCGAGCACGCCGGCTGGACCACCACCGACTCGGCCGACCCCGAGGAGGCCGTCACCGACTCCGCCGCGGGCGCGACCGCGTTCGCGTCCGGGGTCCGCACGTACAACGGAGCGGTCGGCGTCGACGTCGACGGCAACCCGGTCCCGACCCTCCTCGAGGCGGCCCGGGGCGCAGGCAAGGCCACCGGGCTCGTCACGACGGCGCAGGTCACCGACGCGACCCCGGCGGCGTTCGGGGCGCACGTGCCCGACCGCGGCGACCAGAGCGAGATCGCGCGCCAGTTCCTCGAGAGCTCGCGGCCCGACGTCGTCCTCGGCGGCGGTGAGGACTGGTGGTACCCGGCGGGCGACCCGGGGGCGTGGGAGGACAACCCCGCGAAGGACCCGACGGAACAGAGCAAGGGGACGAAGGGGAACCTCGTCGAGCGCGCGCAGGACCTCGGCTACACGTACGTGAGCGACGCCGACGGGCTCGCGGCCGCGCGCGGGAGCAAGCTGCTCGGTCTGTTCGCGAACGAGGAGATGTTCGAGCAGCGCAACGAGGGCGAGGGCGACCTCTACGAGCCCGAGGTGCCGCTCGTCGACATGACGGCCAAGGCGCTCGACGTGCTGTCGCGGGACCGCGACGGGTTCTTCCTGCTCGTCGAGGAGGAGGCGGTGGACGAGTTCGCGCACCGCAGCAACGCGACGCGCACGATCCAGGCCGGCCAGGCGCTCGACGAGACCGTCGCGCTCGCGCTCGACTTCGCGGCGCGGAACCGCGGCACGCTCGTGCTCGTCGTGGGCGACCACGCCACGGGCGGGCTCGCGATCGAGAACGTCGACCCCGCGGACGAGAGCGGCGAGGGCGCCACGACCGAGGACGGCCCGTTCGACCTCGCCGGCTCCGACCTGCAGTTCACGGTCGACTGGACCACGGGCGGCCACACCGGCGAGGCCACGCCGATCACCGCGCAGGGACCGGGCGCCGAGCGGCTCGCGGGCGCCCAGCGCAACACCGACGTCCACGACGCCGTCCTGCGCGCGATGCAGGGCCGGGGCCGCGGCTGAGGCGACCCGACCGCCCGGGCCGCGTGCGCCGTCGAGCACGACCCTGCGCGCGGTCGAGAACGGCTTTGGTGTCGTTGTCCGCGGGATAACGACACCAAAGCCGTGTTCGGCGACGGACCGGGGGTCAGCCCTTGACCGCTCCTCCCAGGCCCGCGCCCTGGAGGAACATGCGCTGGAAGACGAGGAACAGGCCGACGGGGATGAGCGTGGAGATCGCGAGCGCCGCGAGGAACACGCCCAGGTCCGTCGACGCCTCGATCGACGGCAGGCGCACGGACAGCGGCTGGATCGCCGGGTCCTTGAGGACCAGCAGCGGCCAGAGGAAGTCCTTCCAGGCCGCGATGACCGCGAACACCGAGACCACGCCGATGATCGGCTTGGACATCGGCAGGACGACCGACCAGAACAGCCGGTACGGCCCCGCGCCGTCCATGCGCGCGGCCTCGAACACCTCGCGCGGGAGGCTGTCGAAGAACCGCTGGACGAGCAGCACGTTGAACGCGCTCGCGCCCGCGGGCAGCCACACCGCCCAGAAGCTGTTGATGAGCGACCGGCCCAGCAGCGGCGGGTCGAGGATCGTCAGGTACAGCGGGACGAGCAGGACGATCGCCGGGACGAACATCGTCGACAGCACGAGCGCCTGCACGACCTTCCCGTACCGCGGCCGCAGGACGGACAGCGCGTAGCCGCCCGTCGTCGCGACGAGGATCTGCGACGCCCACGACCCGACCGCGAGCCAGATCGTGTTGAGGAAGTACCGACTGACCTGGACGTCGTTCCACGCCTTGTCGAGGTTGTCCCACGCGATGCCGTTCGGGAAGATCGCCATCGGCGTGCGCAGGATGTCCTGCGTCGGGGTGACCGCGTACTTGGCGAGCAGCAGCATGGGGCCGAGCCCAGCGACGACGAGGATCACGAGCAGCAGCACGTGGGTGGTAGCCATCCCCCACCGGATGGACGGGCGGCGCCAGTCCGCCTCGGAGAGCGCGCCGCGGTCCTCGACGCCGTCGAGCGCCTTGCGACGGCGCGAGCTCACCTTGCGGCGGTCGGACTCGCGCCGGTTGCGGCTCGCCGCGGCGGCGCGGCGGGACGTGCCGTCCGGGTCGTCGACGGCGTCCGTCGTGGCCGCGGAGTCCTGCGAGACGACGCCGATCTCGCTCGGGTTGTCGGTGGGCGAGAGAGTCATGACGTGCTCCAGGACCGGGTGAGCCGGAAGTAGAGGATCGAGAAGACGGCGAGGACGGCCGCGAGCATGATCGACAGCGCGGTCGCGGCCCCGTAGTCGCCGCCGAGGCTGTTCTGGAAGGCGTAGCGGTAGATGAGCAGCAGGACCGTCAGCGTCGCGTTGTTCGGCCCGCCGCCCGTGAACAGGTAGGGCTCGAGGAAGACCTGCGCCGTGCCGATCACCTGGAGGATCAGGGTGATGAACAGGACGCCGCGCAGCGCCGGGAGCGTGACGTGCCAGATCTTGCGCCACAGGCCCGCGCCGTCCACCTCGGAGGCGTCGTAGAGCTCGGGCGGCACGCTCGTCAGGGCGGCGAGGTAGATGATGATCGTCCCGCCCGCGCCGGCCCAGGTGGCCGCGAGGACCAGCGAGGGCATCGCCGTCGAGGCGTCCTGCAGCCACGGGTACGGGCCGAGCCCGACCCAGCCGAGGATCGTGTTGAACACGCCCGTCGGGCTGCCGTTGTAGAAGAACTTCCACAGCAGCACGGCGACGACCGGCGGCACGACGACCGGGAGGTAGGCGAGCGCGGAGTAGAGCCCGCGCGCCCGGCGTACCTCGCGCATGAGCACCGCGGCGACCAGCGGGATCGGGTACCCGAACAGCAGGGCGAGGAACGCGAAGTACAGCGTGTTCTGCACGGCCTTCCACAGGAGCGGGTCGTTCAGCACCTGGCGGAAGTTGTCGAGCCCGACGAACGTCGGGTCGCTCACGAGGTTGGTCTCCTGGAAGCTCATGATCACCGCGCGCACGATGGGGAACCACGAGAAGACGCCGAAGATCAGGATGAGCGGGAGCAGGAAGACGAGGTTGCTCAGGCCGCCGCCACGGAACCACGTCACGGGGCTGCGGTGTCGGCCGTCGCGGTCGGCCCGCGCGTGGGAGGCGGGTCCCCGTCGCGGCGGGGCGGTGGTGGCGGTCACGGGCGAACGTCCTTCGGTGCGGTGGGAGGTGCCCGACGACGCGAGGTGCGTCGCGCCGTCGGGCACCGGCGGGGTACGGGTCGGCCGGCAGGGGGCGCTGCCGGCCGACCCGGGTCTGCGGGTCGGCGCGACCTCAGGGGGCGTCAGCCCTGGTCGAGCAGGGCCTGTGCCTCGGTGTTCGCCTGCTCCAGCAGCGCGTCCACGTCGGCGTTCTCGTCCGTCAGGACGGCCTGGACGACCGGGTCGAGCAGGGCGTAGATCTCCTGCGTCTTCTGCGACGGCTCACCGACGAGCGGCAGGTCGAACATCGTGTCCGTGTAGCTCGTCATCTGGTCGAGCGGCACGTTGATGAAGTCGGCGATCCACTCCTGGTTCTGCAGGTACTGCTCCTCGGAGAACATCGGCAGGACCGGCGTGCCCACGGGCTGGTCGTTCGCGACGAGCGTCTCGGCGTCCGCGACCGCGCGCTTCTCGTCGACGAGCTTCGCGAGGTAGAAGAAGTCGATCCACTTGATCGCGGCCTCCTTCTTCGACTCGTCCACGTTGGCGGGCATCGCGGCGAGCGTGCCGCCCGTGAGGACGCCGGCGTCGTCGCCCTCGAGCGGGAGCGCGGCGAGGCCGTAGGTGGACTGGTCGACCGCGTTGGTCTGGACGAGCGACGTGAAGACGTCCGAGCCCGACGTGTACATCGCGACCTGGCCGGCGGCGAACGCCTGGTTCATGGTGCCCCAGTCGAGGAGGAAGTTGCTCCCGAGGGAGTTGTCCTCCCAGCGCATGGCCTTGAGCCACTCGAGCGCGTCCTTGGTGCCGTCGTTGGTCAGCGTCGAGGTGGCCGTGCCGTCCTCCGCGACCTCCTGCGTGCGGCCCCCGCGCGCGAACGTGTTGACCGTGAGCTGCCAGCCGCCCGTGTTGTTCTGCGACATCTGCATGTAGCCCGCCACGCCGGGGTTCGCGTCCGCGATCTTCTTCGCGTCCTCGCGGACCTCGTCCCACGTGGTCGGCGGCTGGTCGGGGTCGAGCCCGGCGGACTCGAACAGCGCCCGGTTGTAGTGCAGGCCCACGCCGTACACGTTCTTCGCGGGGATCGCGTAGACGTGACCGTCGGCGCCCGTCCCGGCCTCGATGATCGCCGGGTTGAACTTGTCGGCGTACGGCAGCGTGCGGAACTGCTCGTCCAGGTCGGCGAGCTGGCCGTTCTCGACGAGCGTCTTCGCGTCGGTGAACGGGATCTCGAAGACGTCGGGCAGCGTGCCGCCGGCGAGCTGGGGTGCGAACGTCGTCGCCTTCCACTCGTACTCCTCGGGCACGATGTCGATGTCCGGGTTCGCGGCCTCGAACTCCTCGACCTGCGCGTTGAAGGCGTCGATCGCCTCCTGCTCGGAGCCCGGGAGGAGGGAGACCACCTTGAGGGTGACCTTCCCGTCGCCGTCCGAGCCGCTGCTCTCGTCGTCGCTGCCCGAGCCGCCGCTCGAGCACGCGGCGAGCGTGCTGATCGCGAGCGCCCCCGCGAGGGTGAGGGCGATCGCCTGACGTGTGGACTTCATCGTCACTCCTGTGTTCCGGTGGTGCTGGGTGTGCTGGGTGTGTGCTGGGTGTCCGGGCCGACCGGCTCGCGGCCCGGGGTCAGGTGGCGGTCAGACGTCTCGTCTCGTGCGCGGCGTCATGCGCGCAGCCAGACCGCGGTGTCAGGGGCGAGGCGCGCCGGTGGCTCCGACACGCCCGCCCCGTGCGGGGTACCGCTGTGGAGGAGGACCTCGGCGTCCGCGGGCAGCGGCACGTCCTCGGCCCCGAGGTTGACGACGCACGCGACCGCGCGGTCGTCGTCGCCGCGGGTGAACGCGAGCACGTCGTCGCCGAGCGCGACCCCGCCGAGGGAGTCGAGCCAGCGGAACGCCTCGCCGTGCAGCGCGGGCTCCGCGCGTCGGGTCGCGAGCACGCGGCGGTAGAGCGCGAGCATCGACGTCTCGTCGTCGGCCTGCGCCTCGACGGACACCTCGCCCCAGCCCGCGGGCTGGGGCAACCAGGGCTGCGCGCCGCCGTCGGGCCCGAACCCGTTGCTCGTGCCGCCGCGCGTCCACGGGAGCGGGACGCGGCAGCCGTCGCGACCGGGGTCGACGCCGTCGGAGCGGAAGTGCATGGGGTCCTGGATCGCGTCGAGCGGCAGGTCCTCGACCTCGGGAAGCCCCAGCTCGTCGCCCTGGTAGAGGTAGAGCGACCCCGGCAGCGCCGCCGAGAGCAGCGCCGCGGCGCGGGCCCGACGGCGGCCCGTCTCCAGGTCCGTCGGCGTGCCGAAGCGCTTGGTCGCGAACGCGAACGAGCTGTCCTCGCGCCCGTACCGCGTCACGGGACGCGTCACGTCGTGGTTCGAGAGCACCCACGTCGCGGGCGCCGCGACCGGGGCGTGCGCGTCGAGCGTCGTCTGGACCGACTCGCGCAGCGCCTTCGCGTCCCACGGGCGCGCCATGAAGTCGAAGTTGAACGCCGTGTGCATCTCGTCCGGGCGCAGGTACTGGGCGAACCGGGCACGGTCCGCGAGCCACACCTCGCCCACGAGCACGCGCGGCTCCTCGTAGGAGTCGGCGACGGCGCGCCAGCCGCGGTAGATGTCGTGGAGCTCGTCGCGGTCGACGTGCGGGTGCTCGCCCGGGCCGGGGTGGGCCGGGACCTCGGGCAGCGCCGGGTCCTTGACGAGCTGGGCCGCGGAGTCGATGCGGATGCCCGCGGCGCCGCGGTCGAACCAGAACCGCAGGATGTCCACACGTGCAGGTACCACTCGCCGGGCGTGCCGTCGGGGTTGGTCGTGCGCGTCCACGTGCTGCCCTGGAACTCGGAGACCCAGCGCGTCGGGATCTCGGAGCCGTCCTCGCCCTTGCCCGGGTGGAACCAGAAGCGCTCGCGCTCGGGCGACCCGGGGCCGGCCGCGAGGGCCGCCTTGAACCACTCGTGCTCGGAGGACACGTGGTTGGGGACGACGTCGATGATCGTGCGGATCCCGAGCTCGCGGGCCTCCGCGATGAGCCGCTCCGCCTCGGCCAGGGTGCCGAACTGCGGGTCGATCGCGCGGTAGTCCGCGACGTCGTAGCCGCCGTCCGCGAGCGGGGACACGTACCAGGGGGTGAACCAGATCGCGTCGACCCCGAGGTCGCGCAGGTAGGTGAGGTGCTGGCGCACGCCCGCGAGGTCGCCCGTGCCGTCGCCGTTGCCGTCCGCGAAGCTGCGCACGTACACCTGGTAGATCACGGCGCTGCGCCACCAGTCGGGCGACGCCGCCCCCGGCTCCCGCACCGCCTGCGCGAGGGTCGCGTCGGGGGTGGGTTCGCCGTCGGCGACTCGGGGGTGATCGTTGCTCACCGCGTCCTCTTCCGTGAGTTCGTGGGCTGCACGTGCCTGGGCCGTGCCTCGCCTGCTGCTGCGCACTGCGTTCGATCCGACCGGGTGGGGGTCCCGGGACGGCCGTCGTGCACCGGGTGCCGACCGCGCCGTCGTAGATGACTGTAACTAGACGACAGGATGCACGCAAGAACCTGACAGGGCCGTTACCGAAACGCTATCTCTCGACGTCGAGAGACCTACGCCCCCTTGCGCCCGCCCCATCGCGACACGGCCCGCCCGTGCCCCGCCGCGCCGCGACCGCCGAGCCCGGGGATATCGGCGGGCTCGACCTCCGCCGTGCCGACAACCCCGGGTTCGGCGACCGCAGGAGGGCACGACGACGAGGGCCCCGGTCCGGCGCGCGAGCGGCCGGGCCGGGGCCCTGGAGGAGTGAGGTGCGGGCTAGGAGGCGGTCGCCTCGCGGCCGGCGGCGTGCGCCGCGGCGGTCGAGCCGCGCACGACGAGCTCGGGCTCGAACAGGAGCTCGTCGCGCGAGACGTCCGCGCCCGCGATCATGCTCGCGAGCAGGTCGACGGCGGCCCTGCCCATGGGCTCGATGGGCTGGCGGACCGTCGTCAGCGCCGGGTCCGTGGAGTTCATGAGGTTGGAGTCGTCGTAGCCGACGACGGAGACGTCCGTCGGGACGTCGAGGCCCGCGCGCCGCACCGCGCGGACGGCGCCGAGGGCGAGCGGGTCGCTCGCGCACACGATCGCCGTCGCGCCGGCCTCGAGCAGCCGGTTCGCGGCGGCCTGCCCGCTCTCGAGCGAGTACTGGCTGTGCACGACGAGCGCCGGGTCGAGCACGTGGCCCTGCCGCTCGGCGAACGCCTGCGCCGCGGCGAGCTTGCGCTCGGACGGCACGTGGTCCGCCGGCCCGAGCAGCAGGCCGACCTTCTCGTGGCCGAGCGAGAGCACGTGGCCGAGCGCCTGGTTCATCGCGACGAGGTCGTCGCACGAGACGCGCGGGAAGTCGAGGTCCTCGATCGAGGCGTTCATGAGCACGACCGGCAGCCCGAGCTTCTCGAGGCGGCGGAAGTGCGCGTGGTCGGCCAGGCGTTCGGCGTAGAAGCCGCCCGCGAAGATCACGCCCGAGACGTGCTGGCCCAGGAGGAGGTCGATGTACTCGGCCTCCGTGACGCCGCCCGCGGTCCGCGTGCAGAGCACCGGCGTGAAGCCCTGCTGCGCGAGCGCACCCCCGATGACCTCGGCGAACGCCGGGAAGATCGGGTTGACGAGCTCGGGGAGCACGAGCCCGACGAGGCGGCCGCGCTCGCCGCGCAGCTTGGTGGGCCGCTCGTAGCCGAGCACGTCGAGCGCGGTGAGCACCGCGTCGCGCGTCGCCTGCGAGACGCCGGGCTTCCCGTTGAGCACGCGGCTCACCGTGGCCTCGCTGACACCGACCTTGGTGGCGACCTCCGCCAGACGTCTCGACATGCCGTCGACTATACGCGCCGCTGCAAGCCGCTTGCGTAATTCCGGACCGGCCGAACGCAGGCTTGCGTCCGGCGATGTTCGGCACTCCCGCCGCCGGACTCGTGGCTCGGCCGAACACGACGTGAAGGTCGCAATGGCGCTCATACCGACCGCCATGTCGTTCTCGGCGCGGGGTATGGGCGTGTTCGGGCGGCGCACAGGGCGGCGCGGGGCGGGGTCGGCGCGGGTGGGGGGTGGGGAGCCGACGGTGTTGCGGCTAGGCTCGTTCGGTGTCCTTCCAAAAGGTGCCCGCGCCCCACCCCGTGTCCACGACGGACCCGTTCGGGATCGTCCCTGCTCCTGCGGCGCTGACGCCCGGCGAGGGCACGACCGGCGTCGTCGACGGGACGCGGGTCGTGACCGACCCGGCGCTGCGCGCCGCCGCGCGCTGGTGGCGCCGGGCGACGGAGGACGCCTTCGGCCTCGACCTCGTCCCGGCCGACCCCTCGGCCCCCGGACCGGCAGACCTGACGGTCCCGGCGTCCCTCGGCGCCACGGAGCCCGCCGTGGTGACGTTCGCGCTCGACGGCGACCTCCCGCCGTCGGGCTACCGCCTCACGGTCGACGCCGCCGGCGTCCGCGTGGACGCTCGCGACCTCGACGGCGCGCACGCCGCCGCGCAGACGCTCCGCCAGCTCGCCGGCCCGGCCGCGTTCCGCCGCGCCCCCGTCGACGCCTCCGCCACGCCGACGCTCGTCCTCCCGCACGTCACGATCACGGACCACCCCCGGTTCGCGTGGCGCGGCGTGCTGCTCGACGTCGCACGCCACTTCCTGCCCAAGGCCGACGTGCTGCGCTTCGTCGACCTCGCCGCGGCGCACCGGCTCAACGTGCTGCAGCTCCACCTCACGGACGACCAAGGCTGGCGCATGGAGATCGCGCGCTACCCGCGCCTCACCGAGGTCGGGGCGTGGCGGCGCGAGTCGGGCGTCGGCACGTGGCGCGCCGGCGTCTTCGACGGCCGCCCGCACGGCGGCTTCTACACGCAGGACGACCTGCGCGAGATCGTCGCCTACGCACGCGAGCGCGGCGTGACGGTCGTGCCGGAGATCGACGCGCCGGGGCACGTCGAGGCCGCCGTGGCGGCGTACCCCGAGCTCGGCACGCGCAAGCAGCCGCACGAGGTGCGTACGACGTGGGGCGTGAGCACCGAGGTGCTCGACCCGTCCGAGGAGTCGCTGACCTTCTTCCGGCACGTGCTCGACGAGGTGCTCGACGTGTTCGACGCGCCGTTCGTGGCGATCGGCGGCGACGAGGTGCCGACGACGCTGTGGTGCGAGAACCCGGCGATCGTGGCGCGCGCGGAGGCGCTCGGGCTCGACGACGTCGGCGGGCTGCACGGGTGGTTCCTCGCCCGGCTCGCGGAGCACGTCGCGTCGCGCGGGCGGCGCGCGGTCGTGTGGGACGAGGCGTTCGGGCCCGTGCTCCCGCGCGACGTGGTCGTGACGTCGTGGCGCGGCTGGGCCGTCGGGGCGGACGCGCTCGCCGCCGGGCACGACGTCGTCATGGCGCCGGAGCAGGTCGTCTACCTCGACCACCGCGGCGGCGACGCCCCGGACGAGCCGGTCCCCGTCGGGTTCCTCAGCACGATCGACGACGTGTACGCGTTCGAGCCGCTGCCGGCCGCGCTCGCGGCCGCGAGCACGGACACAGACACGGACACAGACACGGACCACCCCGGCGCGGGCCGCACCGGCGCACTCCTCGGCGGTCAGGCCGAGCTGTGGTCCGAGCACCTCGACTCCGCACGCCGCGTCGACTATGCCGCGTTCCCGCGCCTCGCGGCGTTCGCGGAGGTCATGTGGTCGCCCGAGGCCGACCGCTCCCCCGGCTCGCCCGCGTCGCGCGCGTTCCGCGAGCGCCTGGTGACGCACCACCTGCCGCGCCTCGACGCGTACGGGGTCGAGTACCGGCCGCTCGACGGCCCGCACCCGTGGCAGACCCGGCCGGGCGTCGCGGGCTGGCCGCGCGACCGCGCGGCCGAGCTCGCCGCGGGCGGCCTGCGCGGCGTCGGCGGCTGGGTCGAGGGGCGCGACGAGGACGAGGGCGGCCCCGCATGAGCGCGCTCGTGGTCCGCGGCGCCCGGCTCGTCGGGCCCGACGGCGGTGCCTCCTCTCCCGTGGACGTGACGGTCCGCGGGGGCCGGGTCGAGAGCGTCGACCCCGCGGCAGGGACCGGAGCGCTGCCCGACGACGTGGCGTTCGTCGAGGCCGACGGGCGTCTGCTGCTGCCGGGGTTCGTGGACGCGCACGTGCACGGCGAGGCCGCGGTGCTCGACGAGGACGTGCAGCTCGCGATGCTGCGCCAGGGGGTGACGAGCGTCGTCGTCGGGCAGGACGGGGTGTCCTACGCGCCCTCGCCCGCCCCGGGCGAGGCGCGCGCCCTCGGCGACGCCGCGCCGTCGGGCCTGCACGACGCGGCGACCTGGGCGAGCGGGTACTTCGCCGCGATCAATGGCGAGCACCCCACGTTCCGCGGCGGGTCCGTCGCGGACCTGCTCGCGACCTACGACCGCACGACGCGCGTGAACGTCGGCTACCTCGCCCCGCACGGCACGATCCGCTACGCGGTCCTGGGCGCGGCGGCCCGCGCCGCGACGCCCGCCGAGACCGACCGTATGCGCGCGCTGCTCACCGCCGCGCTCGACGACGGCGCCCTGGGGATGTCGACCGGCCTGGAGTACGTCCCCGCGACGTACGCCGACGAGACCGAGCTCGTGGCCCTCGCCGGTGTCCTCGCGGCGCGCGGGCTCCCCCACGTCTCGCACATGCGCGGCTACGAGGACAAGGCGGGCCCGGCGTTCGCGGAGCTCGTGCGCGTCGCGCGCGCGTCCGGGGTCGCGACGCACGTCTCGCACTACCACGGCCCCGCCGCGGAGCTGCTGGGGTACGTCGACGACGCCCACGCCCAGGGCCTGGACGTCACGTTCGACTCCTACCCCTACCTGCGCGGCTGCTCGATCCTGTCGATGGTGTCCCTGCCGACGTGGCTGCCCATCGCCGACGTCGACGCGACGGTGGCCGCCCTGACGGACCCTGCCGTCCTCGACCGCCTGCACCGCGAGCACTTCCCCACCCTGGCCGACCTGTGGCCCCGGGTGACGATGGCCGCGGTCCCCACCGGGGCATCGGCAGGCGCACCGGCCGGCGAGCCCGCCGACGACCTCTCCTGGGCGGAGGGCATGACCCTGCCCGACGTCGCCGCCCGCCTGACCCTGACGCCCGCCCAGGCCGCGGTGCACCTGCTCGTCGCGACGCGCCTGCGCGCCTCGTGCGTGTTCGCCCAGCCCCCGACCAACTCGCCCGAGTCCGTCCGCGCCCTGCTGCGCCACCGCGCGCACGTGGGCGGCTCCGACGCGATCTATGCGCCCGTCGGAGGTGGCGGGCGCCCCCACCCGCGCGGGTGGGGCGCCTTCGCGCGCTTCCTTGCCGAGCACGTGCGTACGCTCGGGGACTGGACGTGGCACGACGCCGTCACGCACCTGTCGACGCGACCCGCCGAGCGGTTCGCGCTCGCCGGGCGCGGCGTGGTCGCGCCGGGGGCGGTCGCGGACCTCGCGCTCGTCGACCCCGACTGGGTGCGCGACGAGGCGACGTACGAGGACCCGCGCCGCCCGGCGTCGGGCGTGGACGACGTGCTCGTGGCGGGCGTGCCCGTCCTGCGCGACGGCTCGCTCACCGACGCCCTCCCGGGCCGGCCCCTGCGCCCGGGCGCGAGCGCGAGCGCGCCGACAGCGTGAGCCGCGAGCCGTCCAGCACGAGAGCCCCACTCCCGAGGAGGACCACATGACCGCCACGACGGAGGACGCCGCGCGTCCCGCACCCGACCGCCCCTGGGCGGGCGACGTCGTCGGGCCCCGGACCAAGGGGTTGCGCCTCGACGGCCCGGAGACCGTCGCGGACGTGCTCGCGGGCTCGCCGCGCATCACGGACGCCGCGTTCTCCTGGCCGCTGCTCACGCTCGACGACGCGACGCTCGACCACAACGTCGGCGTGGTCGCGCGCGTGTGCGCGGAGCGCGGCGTCGAGCACGCGCCGCACGTGAAGACCACGATGTCGCGCGCCCTCTACGCGCGGCAGGCCGCCGCGGGCGCGTGGGGCGCGACGGTCGCGACCCCCGCGCAGCTCCGGACGGTGCGCGACTGGGGCGTGCCGCGCGTGCTGCTCGCGAACGAGCTGCTCGACCCACGCGAGATCGCGTGGCTGCGGGACGACCTGTCGGGCGTCCTCGACGGGGCCCCCGACGAGGTGTGGCTGTGCGTGGACTCGCCGCACGGCGTCGACCTGCTCGCGCGCGGGTTCTCCGACGCGCCCGCCGCCGTCCGGGCGCGCCTCGGCGTGCTCGTCGAGCTCGGCGTCCCGGGCGGGCGCACGGGCGTGCGCAGCACCGCCGCGGCGCTCGACCTCGCGCGCGCGGTCCACGCGTCCGGCCTGCGCGTGCTCGGCGTCACGGGGTACGAGGGTTCCGTCGCGGGCGGCACGACGGACGACGAGCTCGCCGCCGTCGCCGCGTGGTGCGACGGGCTGCGCGACCTCGGCGCCGCGTTCCTCCGCGAGGGCCTCGCGGGCGTCGACGAGCCGCTCGTGCTGTCCGCGGGCGGCAGCTCGTTCCTCGACGTCGTGCTGACCGAGCTGCCCGGGCCGGTCCCGGGCGCCGACGGGCGCGAGGTCGAGGTCCGCGTCGTCGTGCGCTCGGGCGCGTACGTCACGCACGACCACGGCTTCTACTCGCGCACCGACCCGTGGAGCCGCATCCCCGGCGCCGAGCCGCTGCGGGGCGCCGCGACGGTGTGGGGCCAGGTGCTGTCCGTCCCCGAGCCCGGCCTCGCGATCTGCGGCATCGGGCGCCGCGACGTGTCGTTCGACATCGACCTGCCCGTCGCGCTCTGGCTGCGCTCGCAGTCCGACGACGGCTGGCTGCCCGCGCGCGAGCTCGCCGGGACGCGCGTCACCGCGCTCAACGACCAGCACCTCTACCTCGCGCTCGACGCGGGCGAGGCGGGTGCCAGCCAGGTCACCGGCCCCGCGACCGCCCAGGTGCGCCCGGGCGACGTCGTCGGGTTCGGCATCTCCCACCCCTGCACGACGTTCGACCGCTGGCGCGTGGCCGCCGTCGTGCGCGGCGACGAGGTCGTGGACCTCGCGACCGTCGATCTCTGACCATCGCCCGTGACCACGCCGCCCAGCGACCCCCGAAGAACCGAGAGGACATCATGACCAGCGAGAAGACCGCGATCTCGACCCCCGACGCCCCGGCCCCCGCGCACACGTTCCACCAGGGCGTGCGCAAGGGCCCGTTCGTCCAGGTCTCGGGCCAGGGCCCCGTCGACCCCGCGACGAACGAGTACCTGTACCCCGGTGACGTCGCCGCGCAGACCACGCGCACGCTCGAGAACGTGCGGGCGATCGTCGAGGCGTCCGGTGCGACGTTCGACGACGTCGTCATGCTGCGCGTCTACCTCACCAAGCGCGAGGACTTCCCGATCATGAACGACGCCTACGGCGCGTTCGTCGCGCAGCACACCTCGAAGGGCGTGCTCCCCAGCCGCACCACCGTGTTCACGGGCCTGCCCCGCGAGGAGATGCTCGTCGAGATCGACGCCTTCGCCATCACCGACTGATCCCGCCCCGCGCTGTGGGCGTGAGACGGGCCCGGTTCTCGGTCGAGAACCGGGCCCATCTCATGCCCACAGCCGGTCGACGGGTCAGAGCAGGTGCGCGAGCAGGATACGCACGCCCAGCAGGACGAGCACGGCGCCGCCCGCGACGGTCGCCCAGCGGCCCAGACGCTCGCCCACGCGCGCACCGACCCGCACCCCGAGCCCGGAGAGCACGAGCGTCACGACGCCCACGAGCGCGACGGCGGGGAGGATCGGGACGCCGAGCACCGCGAACGTGACGCCCGAGGCGGCCGCGTCGATCGAGGTCGCGATCGCCAGCGGGAGCAGCACGCGGTAGGCCACGCGGGGGCGCCGGGTGACGGGCGGCGCGAGCGTCGCGACGGTCGTCGGCCCGCCGGAGGCACCGGCGTCCGCGGCCACGCCCTGTTCTCCCGCGGGTCCCTCCACGTGCTCGACGGCGTGCCCGGCCTCGTCCTGGAGACCCTCCTTGACCATGTGCGCGCCCACGAAGGCGAGCATCCCGAACGCGATCCACGGCGCCACGCCGGAGACCGCGTCGGCGAACCACGTGGACAGCGCCCACCCGGCGAGCGGCATGAGGGCCTGGAAGAGGCCGAAGAGGACCGCGACGCGCGCGGTCTCCCGCCACGTCGGGCGCCGCATCCGGGTGCCCTGCGCGAGCGCCACGGCGAACGCGTCCGCCGCGAGCGCGACGGCGACCACCACGAGCTCGAGAATTCCCACGAGAAAGCAGCCTAGAAAGCGCCGACTGAATGCGTCCAGGTGCGTCGGGGTGACGCTGATCTCGGCATTTCCGGACGTGGCTCCCAGCATTCCTGGACGCGCTTTCCCGAATTCCTGGATGCGGACGTCCACAACCTCAGGGTGCGGGCGTCCGCGGCACGGCTGCGCCCGCGTGGGAGGCGACGCGTAGCGTGCGCGGCGGAGGTGACGATGCTCGCGACGATCGCCGTAGAGGGGTACCGCTCCCTGCGCAGCCTCGTGCTGCCGCTCGACCGGCTCACGGTCGTGACCGGCGCCAACGGGACCGGGAAGTCGAGCCTGTACCGCGCGCTGCGCCTGCTCGCGGAGTGCGCGCTCGGGGGCGCGGTGGGGGCGGTCGCGCGCGAGGGCGGGCTGCGCTCGACGCTGTGGGCCGGGCCGGAGCAGGGCGGCAGCCGCGCGCTGCGTGACGGCGGCCCGGTGCAGGGCACCCGGCGGACCGCGCCCGTCGCGTTGCGGCTGGGGTTCGCGGGCGCCGCTCCGGGCGACCTCGGCTACGCCGTCGACCTCGGGCTGCCGCAGCACCCCGGCTCGGCGTTCGGCCTCGACCCGGAGATCAAGGTCGAGACGATCTGGTCCGGACCTGCCCCGCGCCCCGCGACGCTCCAGGTCGAGCGGCGGGGGCCCGCCGTCCGCGTGCGGGACGACGCCGGAGGCTGGGTCTCCTCCCCTGCTCGCCTCCGGTCGTTCGACAGCGTGCTCACCGAGCTGGTCGACCCGATGGGCGCGCCGGAGGTCGTCGCCGTGCGCGAGGCCCTGCGCTCGTGGCGGTTCTACGACCAGCTCCGCACCGACGCCGGCTCCCCGGCACGCGCACCGCAGGTCGGCACCCGCACTCCGGTCCTCGCGCACGACGGGGCGGACCTCGCCGCGGCGCTCGAGACCGTGCGCGACCTCGGCCGGGGCGACGAGCTCGACGCCGCCGTCGCGCGCGCGTTCCCCGGGAGCAGCCTCGCGGTGCAGGCCGACGACGGACGGTTCGAGCTCGCCCTCCACCAGCAAGGCCTGCTGCGACCGCTCACCGGCGCCGAGCTGAGCGACGGCACGCTGCGCTACCTGTTCCTCGTCGCCGCGCTGCTCTCGCCGCGCCCGCCCGAGCTCCTCGTGCTCAACGAGCCCGAGACGAGCCTGCACCCCGACCTGCTGCCCGCGCTCGGCGCGCTCGTGCACGCCGCGGCCCGGGAGACGCAGGTCGTCGTGGTGACCCACGCGGCGCCGCTCGTCGAGGCGCTGCGGGACGCGACGGCGTCGGGCGCGGCGGACCTGCCGGGCCCCGACGACCTCCTCGAGGTCGAGCTCGTCCGCTCTCCGTCCGGCGAGACGACGGTCGCCGGGCGTGAGGGTCTGCTCGACCAGCCGCCGTGGACGTGGCCCCGGCGGTGACACCGCGGGCCGGGGCTTCGGGGCTCGGCCCCCGGCGTCGGGGCGGCGGTCAGCGCCGCGAGGCGACGTGCAGGCTCGTGACCGTCGCGGCGAGGTCGGTCAGACGGGATGCCGTGCGGTCGAGCAGCTCGTCGAGCGCGATGGGCCCGGGCGCGATGCTGAACGCCGCGGCGATCCCGGCGTCGCGCGCCTGGTGGGCCGGCAGCAGGACGCGCCCCGCGAGCACGACGACCGGCGGCCGGTGCGGCGCCTCGGCGGCGAGCGCACCCATCGCGTCGGCGACCTTCCCGTTGACCGACTGCGAGTCGAACGACCCCTCGCCCGTGACGACCAGGTCCGCGCGACGGATCGCGTCCGGCAGCCCGACCGCCTCGGCGACGAGGCGCGCGCCGGGCTCCAACTCGGCGCCGAGGACGCCGACCATCGCCGCGGGCACGCCCCCCGCCGCGCCCGCGCCCGCGAGCTCCGACACGTCGAAGCCGGACTCCTCGACGAGCACTCCCGCCCAGCGGCGCAGCGCGTCGTCGAGGAACGCCACGTCCGCCTCCTGCGCACCCTTCTGCGGCCCGAACACGTGCGCCGCGCCACGCTCGCCGTGCAGCGGGTTGGTCACGTCGACCGCGAGGCGCCAGCGCACGTCGCGGGCGCGCGGGTGCAGCCCGGACAGGTCGAGGCGCGCGACCTGCGCGAGCCCCTCGCCGCCGTCGGGCACCTGCTCCCCGGCGCCGTCCAGGAGCCGCGCGCCGAGGCCGGTGAGGATCCCCGCGCCGCCGTCGGTCGACGCCGACCCGCCGAGGCACACGATCACCTCGTCCACGCCCGCGTCGAGCACGGCCGCGGCCGCCGCGCCGGTGCCGAGGGTGTGCGCGTGCAGGGGCTGGAGCGCGACGTCGCTCACCTGCGGCAGTCCGCTCGCCTCCGCGAGCTCCACGACGCCCAGGCGCCCGTCGGCCGAGACCCCGTACCGCGCGGTGCGCGCGCGGCCGATCGCGTCGACCGTCGCGACCTCGCGTGCCGGCACGCCCCACACCGCGAGCAGCGCCTCGAGCGTCCCCTCGCCGCCGTCGGCCATGGGGAGCTCGACGACCTCGGCGTCGGGGACGACGCTGCGGATGCCGGCGGCGACGGCGTGCGCGACGTCCGGGGCGCTCAGGCTGCCCTTGAACGAGTCGGGCGCGACGACGACGCGCAGCGGGCCGTCGGGACGCGGCTGGGCGGGACCGGTCGGGGTGGTGCTCGGCGTTGAGGACACGCTCGCATCCTAGGCAGCCGGACCCGCCCTGGTCCGCCCGGGAACGGACGGACCGGACGTGTTCCCCGCCACAACGGTCAGGGTCGCCGCGCGTCCGGGACCGCGTCCGGGATCTCGGTCTGTGCCGCGCGCAGCCGCTCGAGGAGCCCGCCGAGCGTCGCGAGCTCGTCGTCGTCGAGCGCCCCGCCCACGTAGGTCGCGATCGCGCGCGCGTGCGCGCGGCCGGTCGCCCGCTGGAGGTCCCGGCCCGCCGGGGTGAGGCGGACGAGCGTGCCGCGCGCGTCGTCGGGCGCGGACGTCCGCTCGACGAGGCCGCGCGTCGCCAGCCGGTCCACCATGCGGCTCAGCGAGGGCTGGCTGAGCAGGATGTAGACGTTGAGGTCGCGCAGGCGCATCCCCTCGTCGGGGCCCTTGGTGAGCGAGAAGAGCACGTCGTACTCGCGCAGGGTGAGTCCGTCCCAGACCGGGTCGGACTGGAGCCGGCGCATGATCGTGACCTGCGCCCGGAAGAGCGACTCCCACGTCTCGACCGCGAGCCGCGGGTTCGCGTGCCCGGGTGCGGTCACGGGTCCGTCGTCGCGGTGGCCCTGCTCGGCCATGACACCCCCGGACGGCTCGATCGATGCGTTCGCATCGACCATACCCGCTGGCGGGGAGGATCAGCGGCCGAGGCGGCGCTCGCGCTGGGAGTACGCGCGCAGCGCGCGCAGGTAGTCCACGCGCCGGAAGTCGGGCCAGTACGCCTCGCAGAAGTAGAACTCCGAGTGCGCGCTCTGCCAGAGCAGGAACCCGCCGAGGCGCTGCTCGCCCGACGTGCGGATGACGAGCTCCGGGTCCGGCTGCCCCTTGGTGTACAGGTGCTCCTCGATGTGCTCGACGTCGAGGTTCTCCGCAAGGTCCTGCAGGCGCGCGCCCGCGGCCGCCTGCTCGCGGAGGTAGGAGCGCACGGCGTCGGCGATCTCGTGCCGGCCGCCGTACCCGATGGCCACGTTCACCTGGAGCCCGTCGACCGAGGCCGTGCGCTGCTGCGCCTCGCGCAGCGCGCCGACGAGGCGCTCGGGGAGCAGGTCGAGCCGGCCCATGACCCGAAGGCGCCAGCGGCCCGAGTCGGCGAGGTCGCGCACCGCGTCCTCGATGATGTCGAGCAGCGCGGAGAGCTCCTCCTGCGAGCGCGACAGGTTGTCGGTCGAGAGCATCCACAGCGTGACGACCTCGACGCCCTGGTCCTCGCTCCAGCCCAGGAACTCCGCGATCTTGTCCGCACCACGGCGGTGGCCGGTCGCCGTCGACTCGCCGAACGAGCGCGCCCAGCGCCGGTTGCCGTCGAGGATGACGCCCACGTGGCGCGGCACGCTCTCGTGCGAGAGAGTCGCTGCGAGGCGACGCTCGTAGAGTCCGTAGACAGGGCGGGGCAGGCGCACGACGGTTCCTCGACGGTGGAAGGACGGGTGTCGCCCGGCGGGCTGGTCCTTTTCGGGACGAGCGGGCCGAACCCGCACACGCTACCGCTCCGCGTCGCCGGGACGGCAGGGCAGCGGCGGCCGTCCACGCCCCTGCCCAGGATCTTCACACCGCGGCGCCGCGCGCGGTGGTCTACCTACGCTGCCGTAACCTACGATGGCGTAGGTTTGACCGGGACGGCACCGTGGGCCGCCCCGTCGACCGGAGCCCGACCCTGACCGCGCCCGATCCGGCCCGACCCCGAGGAGACGCCGTGGACCGACCGACCGACAGCGACCGCACCCCGAGCGCGTCCGACGCCGGAGCCCTGGAGAACGTCCGCGAGAGCGTGGGCGACGCCGTCGAGAAGGTCGCCGAGGCGGTCAAGCCGCGGCTGCGCGGGTGGATCCACGCCGGGACGTTCCCCTTCGTCCTCGTCGCGAGCATCGTCCTCGTCGTCGTCGCGCCGCCGGTCGCGGGCAAGGTGTCGTGCGCGATCTTCGGGCTCAGCGCGTGCCTGCTCTTCGGCACGAGCGCGGTCTACCACCGCGGCACGTGGTCGCCGCGCGTCGCCGGGGTCCTCCGCCGCGCCGACCACTCGAACATCTTCCTCATCATCGCCGGCACCTACACGCCCCTCGCGGTGCTCCTGCTCCCCCAGCGGACGGCGACCATCCTGCTCGCGATCGTGTGGGGCGGAGCCGTCCTCGGCCTCCTCGCCCGGATCCTGTGGCTCGACGCCCCGCGCTGGGTCTACGTGCCGATCTACGTCGCCCTCGGCTGGGTCGCCGTCGGCTACATGCCGCAGTTCTGGACCACGACGAACGGGCCCGCGATCGTCTGGCTCGTCGCCGTGGGCGGCCTCGCCTACACGCTCGGCGCGGTCGTCTACGGCATCAAGAAGCCCAACCCGAGCCCTCGCTGGTTCGGCTTCCACGAGATCTTCCACGTGCTCACCGTCGTCGGGTTCACGTGCCACTACGTCGCGATCATGCTGGCGGCTGTCGCGGCGCGCTGAGGGCACCCTGGCGGGCCATCAGACCGCCACGCGCGCGGTCGCCGGGGGTCGCCCCGGCGGGGCACCTCCCGAGGGGCGGCGCGGTGCAGGCTCAGTCGCGCGGGACGACGGCGTAGCGGCGGTTGGCGAGGGACGGGTTGCGCTCGCGCACGCTGGCCAGGGCCGCAGGGTCGAGGTCGGCGCTGCGGAGCTCGGCGCGCTCGCCCAGCTCGAGCCCGACCTGCCCGTCCGGGCCGACGAGGAGCGAGCGCCCGGTCACGCCCTTGCCCGCCTGGCCGACCGCGAGCACGACGGCGGTGTTCTCGATCGCCCGCGCGCGGGCGAGGGTGCGCCACTGGTCCGCCTTGAGGTCGCCCGCCGCCCACGCCGCGGGCACGACCAGCACGTCCGCGCCGGCGTCGACGAGACGGCGCGCGCTCTCGGGGAAGCGCAGGTCGTAGCACGTCATGACGCCGAACGTCAGGTCGCCGACGGGCAGCACCAGCGGGGGTGCCGCCGGGTCGCCGGCGTCGAGCCGGTCGGACTCCCGGTGCCCGAACGCGTCGTAGAGGTGCACCTTGCGGTAGGTGCCCACGAGCTGCCCGGACGCGTCGACGGCGACCACGACGTTGACCGCGCGCCCCGCCGCGCTGCCCGGCACGAGCGTGCCCGCGATCGCGGCGACACCGTGCTCGCGCGCGAGCCGGCGCAGGGTCGTCACGAACGGCCCGTCGAGCGGCTCGGCGTGCTCGACGCCCGTGCCCCGCGGGTCGAAGCCGGCCGCGTACTCGGGCAGCACGAGCAGGTCGGCGTCCACGCGCGCGGCCTCGCGGAACGCCGCGCCGACCGCGACGAGGTTGGCCACGTGGTCGGCGGAGACCTCGAGCTGCCCGATCGTGACGCGCGCCCCGGTGACCATGGTCAGCCCCGTCGCGCCGGTCCGCCGTCGGCGGGGCCGTCGGGCGCGCCGCCGTCCCCGCGCGGGCCACCCGCCGCACCGTCTCCGGCGCCGCCGGCAGGGTCGCCGGACCGCGGGCCCGCGTCCTCCTCCGTCGCGCCGGGCTCGATCGGTCCCTCCGCGCCGATGCCCTGCACCTCGGCGTTGTGCCGCATGCGCCGGAGCTGGCGCGAGAGACCGAAGAAGAGGCCGACGGCGGCGAGCGCCACCGCGAAGATCGCGAGGAACCCCGCGAGGCCCGGCGACACGTCGGTCGGCTCGAGGTCCTCGCGCAGCGGGTCGTCGGACGGGCTCGGCGTCACCGTCTCCGTGACGACGTCGGCCGCCCAGCCCGGGCCGCCCGCGCCGGTCAGCGTGAAGGAGTCCAGGAGGGACGTCGTCGTGCTCATCGGGCCGCCCTCTCTGCCGCGACGAGCTCGCGGACACCCGCGAACAGGTCGTCCTCCGGGAGCTGCGTGGGCACGCGCGACTCTGCGAGCTCGAACTCCTCGAACGGCCACACGTCGACCTCGAGGTCGCGCGGGATCGCGAAGAAGAAGCCCTCGGGGTCGATCTGCGAGGCGTGCGCGATGAGCGCCGCGTCGCGCTGCGCGTAGTAGCGCGAGACGTGGACCCGGGTCGTGACCTCGCGCTCGGGGATCTCCCGTGCGGACCGCGACTCGACCCAGTCGCCGAACGGCGACTCCAGGCCGGCGCCCTGCATCGCCTCGTGCAGCGTGCGGATCCGGTTCATCGAGAAGTCGTGGTTGTAGTACAGCTTGAGCGGCGCCCACGGGGCCGCGCCGCCCTCGCGGCGGTAGCGGTCCGGGTCGCCCGCGGCGTGGAAGGCCTCGAACGCGACGCGGTGGCACATGACGTGGTCGGGGTGCGGGTACCCGCCCGAGGGGTCGTACGTCGTCATGACGTGGGGACGGAACTCGCGCACGAGCTCGACCAGGGGCGCGGCGGCCTCCTCGAGCGGCACCAGACCGAACGAGCCCTCGGGCAGCGGAGGCAGGGGGTCGCCCTCCGGGAGGCCCGAGTCGACGAAGCCGAGCCACTGCTGACGCACGCCGAGCGCGCGCGCCGCGGACGCCATCTCGACGCGCCGCAGGGCGCGCATGCCCTCGATGCCGTCGGGCCCGTCGCCGAAGCTCGGGTTGAGGATGTCGCCGCGTTCGCCCCCGGTGCACGTCGCGACGAGCACGTCGACGCCCTCGGCCGCGTAGCGCGCCGCGGTCGCCGCGCCCTTGCTCGACTCGTCGTCGGGGTGCGCGTGGACGGCCAGGAGCCGGAGCGTCTCCGGCTGCTCGCGGTGGGTGGTCGATCCGGCCGCGGGTTCGGCCACTGGTCCTCCCGGGTGCGTCGTACGTCTCCTCGCGCGGCGGGACCTGTCGTGGGTGCACGACGAGCGTCCGGGCTCTGCGAAGATGGGTCGAGGACATGATCCCCCACCGCGCCCACACCTGACGAACCGCCGGACACCGCCGGCACGACGCCAGGCCTGGGACCGGGCGCGGCGGCACCGACCACGGGACCGCACCATGACGAACGAGACCACCGCCCCGCAGCCGAGCCCCGGCGCGCCCCTGCGACCGCCGGCGGGCCGCTACGGGCCCGAGCCGACCGAGCGTCGCCGCCGCCTCGCCGTCGTCGGGATCGTCCTCGTCGCGATCGTCGGGCTCGCGATCACGCTGGTCATCGGGCTGCGGTACGCGAACGAGCCCGTGCGCTTCAAGGACTTCGGGTACACGGTCGTGAGCCCCGAGCGCGTCGACGTGACGTTCGAGGTCTACATGGACCCGGGGACCACGGCGACGTGCACGCTCGACGCCCTCGCCGAGAGCTTCGCGCAGGTCGGCACGGTCGACGTGACCGTCGGCCCGGTGGAGGCCGCCGAGTCGCGCTACACCGTGAGCGTCGCGACGTCGGAGCTCGCCACGACGGGCATCGTCCAGTCGTGCCGCGTCGCTCCCTGACCCGCCCCGGAGCCTCGCCCGCGCGCTCCGGGTGACCTGCGACGTCGCTGTCGGTGCCCCGTGCTTTGCTATCCTGAGGGATTCCCGCACCCGATCGTGTGGAGCCCGAGACGGGTGCCCGTGACAGGCATGCGTCCACCGGGCGCCCCCGGAGGGCCGGCGGGAGACCAGTCCTACGCGCTGCCACCCGGCCAGCGTCACCGACCCGGGCAGGCAGGCGCATCGCGAACGCACGCGCCCCGGCTGCCCGTACCCGCACGGCCGTGCGACCGACCCGGCCGTCGACCATGGAAAGGAAGGAGCGAACCGTGACCGACACCACCGTCACCTGGCTGACCCAGGAGGCGCACGACAGGCTGCAGGCCGAGCTCGCCCACCTGTCCGGCGAGGGCCGCACCCAGATCGCGGAGCGCATCGCCGCCGCGCGCGACGAGGGCGACCTCAAGGAGAACGGCGGCTACCACGCCGCGCGCGAGGAGCAGGCCAAGAACGAGGCCCGCATCCGCGAGCTCACCGAGAAGCTGCGCAACGTGCAGATCGGCACGCCGCCGGACGACGGCATGGTCGAGCCCGGCATGGTCGTCACCGCGGTCGTCGCGGGCGACGAGATGACGTTCCTGCTCGGCTCGCGCGAGATCGCCGGCACGACCGACCTCGACGTGTACTCGCCGACGTCGCCGCTCGGTGCCGCGATCGACGGCAAGACCGTCGGCGACGAGTCGAGCTACACCGCGCCCAACGGCAACGAGATCGCCGTGAAGATCGTCGCCGCGAAGCCCTTCGAGGGCTGACGCGCCACCTCCGCGGACGCTCAGACGGCCCGGCACCTCCGCGGAGGTGCCGGGCCGTCGTCGTCAGAGGCGGGGCGAGCCGCCGTCGCTGCGCTCGACGCGATAGCCCTCGGAGCGCAGGTGGGCGACGAGCTCGTCGCAGTGCTCCGGGCCCTTGGTCTCGACCTGCATGCGCACCCACGCCTCGCCGATCGCGAGGCCCACGTCCGTGCGGTCGTGGTCGATGTGCATGATGTTGCCGCGCTTGGCCGCGATGGCCTCGAGCATGCGCGCGAGGGCCCCGGGGCGGTCGTCGAGCAGCACCTGGAGCTGGATGTACCGGCCCGCGGCGGCCAGGCCGTGCCGGACGACCCGCAGCAGCACGAGCGGGTCGATGTTCCCCCCGGACAGCACGACGACGACCGGCCCCTCGACGGGGTCGGCGGCGCCCGCGTCGACCGCGGCCGTCCCGGAGAGGAGCGCGGCGACGCCCGTCGCCGCGGCGGGCTCGACGAGCAGCTTCGCGCGCTCGGCGACCATGAGCAGCGACCGGGAGATCTCCTCCTCGGTCACCGTGCGGACCTCGACGCCGTGCCCCGCCAGGATCCCGAACGGCACCTGCCCGGGTGTGCCGACCGCGATGCCGTCGGCCATCGTCGCGGCGAGCCGCGCCGTCGTGGGCTCTCCCGCGTCGAGCGAGCCCGGGTAGGCGGCAGCCCGCTCCGCCTGCACCCCGATCACGCGCACGTGCGGCGCCGTCTGCGCGAACGCGGCGGCGAGACCCGCGACGAGACCGCCGCCCCCGAGCGGCGCGACGACCGTCCGGACGTCGGGCACCTGCTCGAGGATCTCCAGCGCGATCGTCGCCTGCCCGGCGACGACGTCGGGGTGGTCGAACGGGTGGATGAAGACGGCACCCGTCCGCTCGGCCTCGGCGCGTGCGGCGGCGAGCGTCTCGTCCACGTCGGCGCCGACGAGCCGGACCTCCGCGCCGTACTGGCGCGTCGCCGCGACCTTGGGCAGCGCGGCGTCCACCGGCATGTACACGACCGCGCGGATGCCGAGGAGGCCGGCGGCGAACGCGACGCCCTGCGCGTGGTTGCCGGCGCTCGCCGCGACGACGCCGCGCGCCTTGTCGGCGTCGCTCAGGCGCGCCATGCGCACGTACGCGCCGCGCACCTTGAACGACCCCGCGCGCTGCAGGTTCTCGCACTTGAGCAGCACGCGGACGCCCGCGGCCTCGCTGATCGCGCGCGTCGTCTGGACCGGGGTGCGGTACGCGACGCCGTCGAGCAGGCGCGCGGCGTCGCGGACGTCGTCGAGCGTGACCGGTACCGGCCCCGAGGTCACCGCACCTCCCCGGGCGCGGCGTCGTCGTCCGCCCGGCCCGCGTCCTGCGGGCCCGTGACGGGCGAGTCCTCGCCGCGGCCCTCGTGCGCCCGACGACGCGCACCCGCGTCCTCGAGGTCGGCCTCGGCCCGGGCGATGACCGGAGGCTGCGGGCTCCCCCGCACCACGACGCGGTCGTCGGTCCCGAGCTCGGGGAACTTGTCGTGCCCGTGGAGGTAGAGCACCACGGTGTTGAGGACCGCGGCGATCGGGACCGCGAAGAGCGCGCCGACGATCCCCGCGGCGAAGCTGCCGGCCGCGACGACGAGCAGCACGGCGACCGGGTGCAGCGAGACGGCGTGGCCCATGAGGAACGGCTGGAGGATGTGGCCCTCGATCTGCTGCACGAGCAGCACGATGCCGAGCATGATCAGCGCCTGGACCCACCCCTGCGCGACGAGGACGACGAGCACCGCGATGGACCCGGTGACGATGGCACCGACGATCGGGATGAACGACCCGACGAACACGAGGATGCCGAGCGGCAGCGCGAGGGACGGGACGAAGAACGCCGCGCCGACCCCGATGCCGACGGCGTCGACCGCGGCGACGAGGATCTGCGTGCGCGTGTACGCGGCGAGCGTCACGATGCCGCGGCGGCCGGCCTGGTGGACGTTGTCGCGCGCGCGCAGCGGCAGCAGGCCGACGACCCACGACCAGATCGTGCGCCCGTCGAGCAGGAAGAAGAACGTGCAGAACAGCGCGATGAGGGCGCCGGCGACCACGTGGCCGATCGTCGTGGCTGCGCCGAGCGCACCGGAGACGATCGAGTCCTGGTTCTCCGAGACCGCGGTCCCGGCCTGGTCGAGCCAGTGCGAGATCGTCGTCGAGTCGAGGCCGAGCGGGCCGTCGGCGAGCCACTCGGTGAACTGCTCGAAGCCCTCGACGGCCTGGTCGCGCAGCTCCTGGAAGCCGCTGACGATCTGCTGCCCCGCGATCGCCACGAGCCCCGCGACCACGACGATCAGCGCGATGAGCGCCGCGCCGGACGCGAGCCCGCGGGACATCCGCAGGTGCCGCCGGAAGAACCGCTGGACGGGCGTGAGCAGCACGGTGAGCAGGAGCGCCACCGCGATGGGGACGACGATCACCTTGAGCTGCGTGACGAGCCACAGGCCCGCCGCGATCGTCAGCCCGATGAGGAGCAGCCGCCACGACCAGGCGGCGGCCGAGCGCACCGAGTCGGGCACCGCCGTCGCGCCGGGGCGTCCCGGAGGAAGCGGGTCGGGGGTCCTGTGCTGGTCGGCCTGCGCGCTCACAGCGCAACACTAGGCGAGCGACCCGCCCCATGCGCCGACGAGCACCCACGACGCGCCCGGTGTGCGCAGGATCTCCCCCACCACCGGGCGAGGCCGTGGCGCCCGGCTAGGCCAGCGCCTGCGTGAGGTCCGCGACGAGGTCCTCGACGTCCTCGATGCCGACGGAGAGCCGTACGAGGTCGTCGGGCACCTCGAGCGCCGTCCCGGCGACGGAACCGTGGGTCATGCGGCCGGGGTGCTCGATGAGCGACTCGACGCCGCCCAGCGACTCCGCGAGGGTGAAGACCCGGGTGCGGGCGCAGACGTCGAGCGCCTTCGCCTCGCTGCCCGCACGGAACGAGACCATGCCGCCGAAGCCGCTCATCTGCCGCGCCGCGAGCTCGTGCCCGGGGTGGGACGCGAGGCCCGGGTAGATCACCTCGGTCACCGCGGGGTGGGAGGCGAGGAAGTCCGCGACGGCGGCCGCGTTCGCCTGGTGGCGGTCCATGCGCACCGCGAGCGTCTTGAGCCCGCGCAGCGTGAGCCACGCGTCGAACGGCCCGGCGACGGCGCCCGACGCGTTCTGGTGGAAGCCCACCGCGCCCGCGACGTCCGTCCCGCCCGCGGGCGACGCGAGCCCGCCCGGGAGCTGCGCGCCCGTCGCGACGACGAGCGCTCCCCCGACGACGTCGCTGTGGCCCCCGACGTACTTCGTCGTCGAGTGCACGACGACGTCCGCCCCCAGTGCGAGCGGCTGCTGGAGGTACGGGGTCGCGAACGTGTTGTCGACGACGAGCAGCGCCCCGGCGTCGTGCGCGACGCCCGCGAGCGCCGCGACGTCGGAGACCCCGAGCAGCGGGTTGGTCGGCGTCTCCACCCAGACCACACGCGTCTCGGGGCGCACCGCGGCGCGGACCGCCTCGACGTCCGTGAGGTCGACGGGCGTGTGCTCCACGCCCCACGGCCCGAACACCCGGGCGATGAGC